>JBFHKO010000008.1:0-29701 GCA_041595355.1 Aeromonadaceae bacterium | reverse complement strand
GGATTAACAGTCCGCCGTTCTACCGACTGAACTACGAGGGAAGGGTCTTTAAATTGGCTCCTCCGACTGGACTTGAACCAGTGACATACGGATTAACAGTCCGCCGTTCTACCGACTGAACTACGGAGGAACTAAAACTGGCTCCCTCGACTGGACTTGAACCAGTGACATACGGATTAACAGTCCGCCGTTCTACCGACTGAACTACGAGGGAAGCGCTGTCTCATCGAGACGACGCGCATGTTACTGATTGCCCCGGAAACTGTCAACCTTGGGGCCGATAAATAGGGAAAATTGCTGTCGAGTGCTGAAATGCTGTGCAAGCCCTCATAAAACAGGGTTCATATGTCCGCACGCCGCCGCGCCGGGCGCATTCCGACGTGCCCCCATACAGGCACAGCAACAGGCCCGGGCAGGCCGGGAGACGGCGCCGCGGTTGGGGTTCAAGAGAGCCTCTCATTTATGCACAAGCGGCGCAAGCCTGATGGCAGCAGGCTTTGCGGGAGTTATCCACTGTTTCTGTGGATATGGTTGTGGGTTAAGGCAGTAAAACCGGCTGCAAGCCGTATGGGGCAAGGGTTTGCGTTCGGGATGCGCAAAATTCTTGCAAATTAAATATTCATTAAAAACAAATAGTTAATTCCGGCGACATTTTATGCCGCCGCCAAAGACGGGACGCAAGGCAACAGAAGTGAGGCGCACCTGAAGTTGTGCATTGTTTTGGAGCAAGGGGAGGAGTTTGTGGATAACTAGCAGGATCAAGGCCAGAAATGTGGCTCCCTCGACTGGACTTGAACCAGTGACATACGGATTAACAGTCCGCCGTTCTACCGACTGAACTACGAGGGAATCGCGATGCGAGGGCAGAATGTTACCCATCGGCGGCGCCCAGGTCAAGGCAAACCGCGGCCCGGAGAGGGGGGCTTGCGCTCCCGGTTGGGTGATCTGCTGGTCAATCTTCTCTGTGCGGCCTGAGCCTATCGGTGGTTTAATTGAATGCGGCACCCTGTTGCGGAGTTCCCATGAGCAAGAATTTCAAGCTGGATCACCAATTCCTTCCCAGCGGCGATCAGCCGGCGGCCATTGCGGGCCTGCTGGAGGGCATCGAGGCCGGTCTGGCGCACCAAACCCTGCTGGGCGTGACGGGCTCCGGCAAGACCTTCACGGTGGCCAACGTGATCGCCAGCCTCAACCGCCCGACCATGATACTGGCGCCCAACAAAACGCTGGCGGCCCAGCTGTATGGCGAGATGCGGGAGTTTTTTCCCCAGAATGCGGTGGAGTATTTCGTTTCCTATTACGACTACTACCAGCCGGAAGCCTATGTGCCGACCACGGACACCTTCATCGAGAAGGATGCCTCCATTAACGACCATATCGAGCAGATGCGTCTGTCGGCCACCAAGGCGCTGCTGGAGCGCCGCGACGTGGTCATTGTCGCCTCGGTATCGGCCATCTATGGCCTCGGCGATCCCAAGGCCTACCTCAGCATGATGCTGCATTTGCGCCAGGGCGACATCATCAACCAGCGGGAGATATTGCGCCGGCTGGCGGAGTTGCAATACAGCCGTAACGACGCGGCCTTCCAGCGCGCCACCTTCCGGGTGCGCGGCGAGGTGATCGACATCTTCCCGGCCGAGTCGGACAAGCTGGCGCTGCGGGTCGAGCTGTTCGACGAGGAGATAGAGCGGTTGTCGCTGTTCGACCCGCTGACCGGAGCGGTGGAGAAGAGCCTGCCACGCTTCACCATCTTTCCCAAGAGCCACTACGTGACGCCACGGGAGACCATTCTGGGGGCCATCGAGCAGATCAAGGTGGAGTTGGCCGAGCGGCGCACCCAGCTGCTCGGCGCCAACAAGCTGCTGGAAGAGCAGCGCATCACCCAGCGCACCCAGTTCGATATCGAGATGATGCAGGAGCTGGGGTACTGCTCCGGCATCGAGAATTATTCCCGCTATCTTTCCGGACGTGCGGCCGGCGAGCCGCCGCCCACCCTGTTCGACTACCTGCCGGCCGATGGCCTGCTCATCATTGATGAATCCCATGTGACGGTGCCGCAGATAGGTGCCATGTACAAGGGCGACCGCTCCCGCAAGGAGACGCTGGTGGAGTACGGCTTTCGTCTGCCTTCGGCGCTGGATAACCGGCCTCTCAAATTCGAGGAGTTCGAGGCCCTGATGCCGCAGACGGTGTTTGTCTCGGCCACCCCGGGCCCCTACGAGCTGGCCCATAGCGTCGGTCAGGTGGTGGAGCAGGTGGTGCGTCCCACCGGGTTGCTGGATCCTGAAATCGAGGTGCGCCCGGTGAGCACTCAGGTGGACGATTTATTGTCCGAGATCCGGCTGCGGGTCAAGCTGGCGGAGCGGGTGCTGGTCACCACCCTGACCAAGCGTATGGCCGAGGATCTTACCGAGTATCTGAGCGAACATGGGGTGCAGGTGCGTTACCTGCACTCGGACGTGGACACGGTGGAGCGCATGGA
Organism: Aeromonadaceae bacterium; assembly: GCA_041595355.1. GTDB lineage: Bacteria > Pseudomonadota > Gammaproteobacteria > Enterobacterales > Aeromonadaceae > JBFHKO01. Next base: position 27,219 of record JBFHKO010000008.1, on the reverse strand, counting down.
GATCATCCGCGATCTGCGGCTCGGCAAGTTCGACGTGCTGGTGGGCATCAACCTGCTGCGGGAGGGACTGGATATGCCGGAGGTCTCGCTGGTGGCGATACTGGATGCCGACAAGGAGGGATTCCTGCGCTCGACCCGCTCGCTGATCCAGACCATAGGCCGCGCCGCCCGCAACCTGAATGGCCGGGCCATTCTGTATGGCGATCGCATCACTGACTCCATGCGTCACGCCATCGAGGAGACCCAACGCCGGCGGGCGGTGCAGGAGGCCTACAACCGTGAGCATGGCATCACTCCCAGGGGGCTCAACAAGCGCATTCTGGATGTGATGCAGACGGGGGGCGGCGAGGCGGGGGCCACACGGCGGGTGGCCGAGTCCAGGGGAGCCTATCAGCGTCAGGGGCCGGAGGCCCTGGCCAAGCAGATCAAGGCGCTGGAGTCGCAGATGTTCGAGCATGCCCGCAAGCTGGAGTTCGAGCAGGCTGCCAGCCTGCGCGATGAGATCCAGGCGTTGCACGCGCAGCTGTTCCACGCCTCCTGAGGCGGGGCAGCAGCGTCTCAGCGCAGCCGGTGGATCTGCTGGTTGGCACTGCCGCGCCAGATGAGGCCGGGATCGGCCAGCGCCTGCTCGAAACGGCCATCCACCAGCACGTCGATGAGAGCCACCACCTCCCGCTGGTCTGGGCTCAGCTCGGCCAGGCTATAGCCGCTCCAGAGCCATATATCCTTGCCATGACTCTCGGCGCGCACCCGCTTGATCAGCGCCAGCACGTCGGCCAGATTGGCCGGATGCAATGGGTCACCGCCGGACAGGCTCAGGCCCCGGCGCGGAATGCGGCTGTCATTCAGATCGGCGATGATGCGGTCCGCCAGGCTGCCGTCGAAGGCATGCCCCGAGTCGGGCCGCCAGGTGGACTGGTTATAGCAGCCCGGGCAATGGTGCTCGCAGCCCGAGACGAACAGGGTGCAGCGGGTGCCGGGGCCGTTGACCACGTCGATGGGATAGTAGCGTTGGTAGTGCATGAGGGGTGTCCAGAAAAGCGGGGCCGTCACCGGCCCCGTCGGGGGCTCAGAGGTGCTTCACTCGCCGTTTGACCTCTTCCTGCTTGCCGGCGTTGAAGGGGCGGGCATCGGGGCTGCCGAGGTAACCGCAGACCCGGCGGGTGACCGAGACCTTGGTCGGCTCATGGTTGCCGCAGCGGGGGCAGGTGAAGCCCTTGCTGGTACAGGTGAATTCGCCGGTGAAGCCGCATGCGTAGCACTCGTCGATGGGGGTGTTGGTGCCGTAGTAGGGTACCTTGTCGTAGCTGTAGTCCCAGACATTCTCCAGCGCCTCCAGGTTGTGCTGCAGGTTGGGGTACTCGCCATAACAGATGAAGCCGCCGCTGGCGATGGCCGGGTACGCCATCTCGAAGTCGAGCTTGGCGTAGGGATCGACTTTTTTCTCCACGTCCAGGTGGAAGCTGTTGGTGTAGTAGCCCTTGTCGGTCACCCCGGCCACCAGGCCGAATTCGGTGGCGTCCAGCTTGCAGAAGCGGGTGCAGAGGTTCTCGCTGGGCGTGCTGTAGAGGCTGAAGCCGTAGCCGGTCTCGGCTTTCCACTCATCCACCGCATCCCGCAGGCTTTGCACTATCCGCAGCGCCTTGGCGCGCAGGGTCGCATCATCGAACAGATGTTTTTCATTGCCATAGAGGGCATTGATGGTCTCGTGCAGGCCGATATACCCCAGCGAGATGGAGGCGCGGCCATGCTTGAAAATGTCGGCCACCTTGTCGTCCGCCTTCAGGCGCACGCCGCAGGCGCCCTCCATGTAGAGAATGGGCGCCACCCGGGCCTTGACGCCCTCCAGGCGCTCGATACGGGTCATCAACGCCTTGCGGGCCAGCTGTAGTCGAGCGTCCAGCAGATCGAAGAAGTGGGCCTCGTCGCGTGCCTCCAGAGCCAGGCGCGGCAGATTCAGGCTGACCACGCCGAGGTTGTTGCGCCCTTCGTGGACGAGCTCACCGTTTTCCTCGTAGGTGCCGAGGAAGCTGCGACAGCCCATGGGAGTCTTGAAGGAGCCGGTGACCGCGACCACCTGGTCGTAGTTGAGAATATCCGGGTACATGCGTTTGCTCGCGCACTCCAGCGCCAGCTGCTTGATATCATAATTGGGTTCACCGGGCTTGAGGTTCAGCCCGGCGCGGATGGCAAACACCAGCTTGGGAAACACCGCCGTCTTGCGGTTCTTGCCGAGGCCGGCGATGCGGTTGCCGAGGATGGAGCGCTGGATCAACCGGGATTGCCAGCTGGTGCCGAGGCCGAAGCCGAAGGTGACGAAGGGGGTCTGACCATTGGCGGTATGCAGGGTGTTGACTTCGTACTCCAGTGACTGGAAAGCGTCATAACACTCTTTTTCGGTGCGGGCCATGGCATAGCCGTCCAGGTCGGCCACTTGCCACTCCTCGGCCACCTGACGGTGCTTGTCGTAGCTCTGGGTGACGTAGGGGGCCAGCACCTCGTCGATGCGGTTGATGGTGGTGCCGCCATAGATGTGGCTGGCCACCTGGGCGATGATCTGGGCGGTGACCGCGGTGGCGGTGCTGATGGAGCGCGGGGTATCGATCTCGGCATTGCCCATCTTGAAGCCGTGGGTCAGCATGCCCTGCAGATCGATCAGCATGCAGTTGAACATGGGAAAGAAGGGCGAGTAGTCCAGATCATGGTAGTGCAGTTCGCCCCGCTCGTGGGCCTGCACCACATCCCGCGGCAGTATGTGCTGCTTGGCATAGTGCTTGGCGACGATGCCGGCCAGCAGATCCCGCTGGGTGGGGATCACCTTGCTGTCCTTGTTGGCATTCTCGTTCAGCAGGGCGGCGTTGCTCTGCTCGATGAGACCGCGTATCTCCCGGTTCAGGCGGCCGCGGGCCTCCCGCACGCTATCCCTGTCGTGGCGATACTCGATGTAGGTACGGGCCACCTGCTTGAAGGGCCCCTCCATCAGCAGGTTCTCGACGGCATCCTGGATATCGTGGATGTCCACTTCGCCGCATCCATCCAGTTGTGCCCCCACGGCCTCGGCCACCTGCTGGCAATAATCCGCATCCTCAACCCCTGCGGCCTCGGCGGCGGCTTGTACCGCAGCGCTGATGCGCTGCTGCTCGAAGGGTACCCGACAACCATCACGCTTGATCACCACAGGTTTCATGTTTCTCTCCGGATAAAAATGGATCTGCACTGGCCAGGTGGCCGCCGCGGGATGCGAGACGCTATGCTCAGCCACGCAACACTACATATAGATATGGGGCGGCTATTTTGCCCCATATGTGGGAATAAAAAAGCAGAACGCACACCCATTTATTGATCTGGCACAGCGAATCGCATCAATGGCACAAGGCCTCGGCAGCCCGGCGAAAGTAAAGGGTTGCCGAGGTCTGCTGGCGAAACCCCGGCTTCGGAGTGCCATGGCATGCACGACCTGTCATTAGTGACAGCGGCAATCCGGATGCCAGGGGCTACTGTGTATGTTGGAGTCCGACTCGATGGGGAGCCTGTTTCAGCTGCTATTGATTATGGAAAGAGCGTCATGCAGTGGGCTGCACCGGATATCCCCTGATACGCGGCAGGGGACGAGGACGGATCCATACCGCGGCGTAGGGAGACGAATAAGATGAAGATGCGTTATTTGCAGGTGGTGATGGCAACCCTGATGGCCCTGCCGGCCGGCTCGGCACTGGCGGCTGGCAACGTCAATGTACTCGAGGGGCTTTATGCCGGCGGTAGTTTTGGTCGTGCAGAAGCCGATGATCTCTGTGAGGTGTCGATTGGTAAATGCGAGGATAATGACAATGCGTGGAAGCTGTTCGCAGGTTATCAATTTACCCCGAATTGGGCTCTTGAAGGCGCCTATGTCGATCTAGGCTCTTTTTCAGACCGGGCAGGTGATTTACTGACCATAAAGACGCAAGCCGATGCATTGAGTCTGGCGATTGTTGGCGTGGCACCATATTCGGACCAGTTCGCGGTATTTGCCAAGGCTGGTGCCTTCCGCTGGGACCTTGATGTCCGGCAGGATTCGGTCCTCTTTCCGCAAAACTCGACGGCGATGAATGATGATGGTATCTCCCTGCAGTTGGGTATTGGCGCCAAGTTAGATTTCACGCCCAACTTGGGCATGCGTGCCGAATGGGAGTGGTATCAGGATGTTGGTGACAGAGACGTTACCGGTAAACAGGACGTCAACATGCTTTCCCTCGGCCTCTTTGCCTCCTTCTGAACCGCGAGCTGTTCTCTTCCTGGCCCCCGTGTTTGCGGGGGCTGTCTTGTGCCTGCCACGCCTCAGAGGCGGGGGGCCATCATCTCTTGCCGGTGTCGGCGTGCGCCCTGAACTAGACTAGTGCTGAGCAGGCGACAGACTGGCCGGCGACGAGGGGCGGGAGTTGCTCCTGGCTGCATTCGGTTTGGCTCGCCGGGGCAACTTAGGAGGAGAGGCATCATGGCGACCCTGTGGTGGCCAATTCGGCACTCTTGCCCGTGGCCATGGCTTCCCGAACGACCAACCAGGACAGGATGCGGCTGATGGCTTCCTATGTGGCGCGCCAACCCATTCTGGATCGGCAGCAGCGGCCGGTTGCCTACGAGTTGCTGTTTCGGCACGGCCTCGACAACATCTTTCCCGACGTCACAGCCGAGCAGGCGACCACCAAGCTGATAGCAGAGCAATTTCTCAATCAGCCCATCCATCAACTGGTGGGCGAGCACCTGTGCTTCATCAACTTTCCCTATAGCCTGTTGCTGGATGATCTGGTGGACCGCCTGCCGCCGGAAAAAGTCGTGGTGGAAATCTTGGAGGATGCCACGCCCGATCGCCCTCTGCTGGATAAGATCAGGCGCCTCAAGGCTCAGGGGTACCGGCTCGCGCTGGATGATTTCACCCTGGATCCGGGGTGGGAGCCCTTCTTTCCCTATATCGATATCATCAAGTTTGATTTTCGCAGCACCAGTCATGAGAGAATGCGTCAGTTCATCGACCTGCACCACCATCACAGCCTGCAATATCTGGCAGAGAAGGTGGAAACGCATCAGGAGTTTATTCAGGCGCTGGAAATGGGATTCCATCTGTTTCAGGGCTATTTTTTCAGTCATCCCGAGGTGGTCCAGCGCAAATCGCTCAATTCGGGCCAGCTGACCCTGATGGCGCTGCTCAAGGAGGTCAATCGGGACGAGCTGGATTATGAGCGCATCGAGCAACTGCTCAATCGTGATCTGGGGCTTTCCTACAAGCTGCTGCGTTACGTCAACAACATGCGCTACAGGGCCAGCCAGCCGGTCACCAATTTCCGCCAGGCTGCCATTTTTCTTGGCAGGCAGGAGATGCGGCGTTTCGTGTCGCTGGTGACCACCACCAGTGTCGCCGAGCACAAATCCAGCGAGCTCTACCGCATGAGCCTGATCCGGGCCCGCTTCTGTGAGCTACTGGCGCTGCAACGACCAGTCTGGAGCGATCCCTCAGAGGGGTTCCTGTGCGGGTTGTATTCGTTGCTGGAAGCCATGCTGGATCAACCCATTGAACAGATACTGGATGACATTCCGCTGTCGTCCAATATTGTCAATGCCCTGGTGCATCACAAGGGGGAGCTGGCATTCTATCTGGCCTTTATCAAGGATTATGAAACCGTCAACTGGTCGCGGCTGCAAAAAAGGGCGGACAAGCTGGGCCTGAGCGAAGACAAGGTCTCCCAGCTTTATATGGAAGCGACCCGCTGGGCCAATCAATTGCTACAACGATAAACCAGCTTTGCCCATCAGATTCAGAACCGTGCTGTTTTTTCAGAACAATTGAGTCCTTCATGGCTGCTGGTCGTGGCGGCGTGTGCCGGTCGTGTTTATCAGTTGAATCCTGTTGTCATGATTGTTATTAAAAAGACACACTATGCCTTGACGAAATGTTTATTAATTTATAAATTTCAGCCTAAAATAAACCTACGCAATAAAAATTGGTGAACAGTCATGTCCGAGTTTCTCAAAGTATTCCTGAATATCCGTAGTCTGCGCGCCGCCTCCCGTGAATTGAGCCTTGAACAGCTGGAAGAGGGCTTGGAAAAACTGGGCGCCATCGTCGAAGAGCGCCGCGAGGCCGAATCCGAAGAGCGCAAGGCCAATGAGGCCAGATTGCGGAAGATCAATGAATATATGCAGATGTTGCGCAACGACGGTATCGACCCTGCCGAATTGGTGCCCGGCGGCGTCGAAATCGAGAAGGCGGGCAAGCGCGCCCCACGTCCGGCAAAGTATCGCTTCCTGGATGAAAATGGTGAAGAAAGAACCTGGACCGGTCAGGGCCGTCAACCGGTTGCTATTCGCAAGGCGCTGGAAGAAGGAAAAACACTGGATGATTTTCTGATCAACCCATAATCCCCATAGCCATTCCGAAGAAGAGGGTCGCGCGGCGGCCTTCTTTTTTTTATGGATCAGGAGCAGCGATATTGCTCGATTAATAGCCTGAAACTTGAATAAGTCGACGGCAGTCGCTATCCGGTGGATGGCAAACCATGGACTTTTCTTGTGACGGGCGCTGTTCGGCAGAGCAATGTGACTCGTCATTGCATGTCTGCCAGCATGATATTTTGTGGCGAAAGGCGGGGCCCTCTGTTTCACTGCCCGGCCGCAGCACGTATAATGGCCGGCCTGACGTTTACAACGGTATTGCCGTCATGAGTAAAAAAAACAGCAGCAGTAAGGCCGGGTCCAGCACCATAGCGCTCAACAAGAAGGCCCGCCATGAATACTTCATCGAAGACAAGTATGAGGCGGGGCTCGAGCTTCAAGGCTGGGAAGTCAAGTCCCTGCGTGCCGGCAAGGCCAACATCAGCGAGAGCTATGTGGTGGTGCGCAACGGCCAGGTTTACCTGTTTGGCGCCACCATCATTCCCCTTAGTCTGGCATCCACTCATGTGGTCTGCGATCCCACCCGTACCCGCAAGCTGCTGTTGAACAAACGCGAAATCGAACGCCTGATTGGCCTGGTGGAGCGCCAGGGTTACACCCTGATCCCCCTGGCCATGTACTGGACGCGGGCCTGGGTCAAGCTCGAGATAGGTTTGGCCAAGGGCAAAAAGGAACATGACAAGCGTAGCGATCTCAAGGAACGCGAATGGGCGCGTGACAAGGAACGCATGATGAAAAACAAGGCTCGTTAGGCCTTGGACAATAGTGATTTTTGGGTTAGTATTCACTACAGCTTTGGGGCTGATTTTGGATTCGACGGGACACTCGAAACCCAAGGTGCATGCCGAGGTGCGGTAGGCCTCGTAAAAAAACCGCAAAAAATAGTCGCAAACGACGAAACCTACGCACTAGCAGCTTAATACCCTGTTAGAGCCCTTCTACCCTAGCTTGCCTATGACCTAGGGGTTTGGAAGGTCATCTTTCATAGGATCGCGTGGAAGTCCTGCCTGGGGCGGAAGCGTTAAAACCAATCAGGCTAGTCGGTAGGTGGCGTGTCTGTCCGCAGCTTGCCGGCGAATGTAAAGACCAGACTAAGCATGTAGTACTGAGGATGTAGGTTTTTCGGACGCGGGTTCAAATCCCGCCAGCTCCACCACTTATAAAAGCCCTGATTTATCAGGGCTTTTTCTTTATGTGCTGGGGGGCCTCTCAGGCCGTCAGGCAGTATACAGGGGGACAGTTCCGGCCTGGTTGTCAACGAGATCCAGGCGCGTGGAAACCCGCGGCGGACCTTTTTTCCTGCTGCATTCCCAAGCCGGGAGCGGCTGGTTACACTGTCAGCCATCAAATGTTAACGATGTGAAGAGGACGAACATGGATAAGCGGATCCGCATCGCCCTGATGGGCTGTCAGGGACGAATGGGCAAGGCGTTGCTGGAGGCCATTACCGCCAATGAGCAGGTTGAACTGGGCGCAGCCCTCGAGCGGCCCGGCTCGGCGGTGCTTGGTCTGGATGTCGGCGAGATCAATGGTCTGGGTAACCTTGGCATCCGTATTGCCGATGATCTGGCCCAGGTGGTGGACCGCTTCGACATCATCATCGACTTTACCCGTCCCGATGCCACCCTGGCCACCCTGGCCATTGCCGAGCAGCATGGCAAACCGGTCATCATCGGTACCACGGGCTTCGATGACGCCGGCAAGGCGCGTATTCAGCAGGCGGCCGCCCGCATTGGTGTCGTCTTTGCCTCCAACTACAGCGTCGGCGTGAATCTGGTGTTCAAGCTGCTGGAGCAGGCGGCCCGGGTGATGGGAGATTATACCGATATCGAAATCATCGAAGGCCATCACAGGCACAAGGTCGATGCGCCCTCGGGCACGGCGCTCAGCATGGGCGAGGTGATCGCCAACACCCTGGGGCGCGATCTCAAGCAGTGCGCCGTCTATGGCCGCGAGGGCATCACCGGGGAGCGCGATCGTCAGACCATCGGCTTTGCTACCATTCGCGCCGGGGATCTGGTGGGTGAGCATACCGCCATGTTTGCCGACATCGGCGAGCGGGTGGAAATCACCCACAAGGCCTCCAGCCGGCTGACCTTTGCCAATGGGGCCGTACGTGCCGGGGTCTGGCTGACGCATCAGCCCGCCGGTCTCTATGACATGCAGGATGTGCTGGGCTTGAAATGAGTCGCTGCTTCGTTGCCAGAAAAACCGCCGAAAGGCGGTTTTTTTGTGCCTACCGCACCGTGCCGTTGGGCTTTTCCCACCGCGGGTGAGGGCGAGTGGGGAGCCCATCCTGCCCGCGGGGCAAAATCTGAATGCAAGCTTAATTGTGATGCATGTCACAGGGTTGTTGCGAGGTCAGTGGCAGAAAACGCTTTCGGATCAGGCACGAATAGCTAACTTTTTTTCGATGTGCTCTCATTTGCGGGTCGAGCAATGATCAGCGCCGCTGTACAGATCACTCTGATCACTGTCATGGCGAACCCGGCGGGCGCAAGCGCCCGCCGCCGCTGTCCTCAGGGCCGGATGGCCGCTGCAGCAGTGCAAGGCGGCGGGTTCGTTTAACGCAGGTTTCCCGGCTCAAACGTCGAACCTGCAACTCAATATTGGCCAATCCCGAGATTGGCCGGGTATCAGCAAGGATATCGACCATGTCTAAGAAAAAAGTCGAAAAGCGTCATGCCCTCAACAAGGAACACCTCAAAGAGAAGATAGTGCATCATCTGCGCTCCACGCTGGGCACCAGCGAGCAGAAGGCGAGCCAGGACGCCTGGTGGAAAGCCACCTGTGCCGCAGTCAATGAGCTGGTGTACGAACATTTGACCCGTACCCAGCAGGCACATTTCCATGAGGATACCCGCGCGGTGCATTACCTGTCGGCCGAATTTCTGATGGGCCGCCTGACCTCCAATAACCTGCACAACTTGTCCCTGTACGAATCCTGTTCCGAGGCGCTCAAGGAGCTGGGGCTGGATTTGACCGATCTGTGCGAGCGGGAGCCCGACATGGCGCTGGGCAACGGCGGTTTGGGTCGCCTGGCCGCCTGTTTCATCGATTCGCTGGCAACCCTGAACCTGCCGGCCGTCGGCTATGGCATTCATTATGAACACGGCCTGTTTCGTCAGGAGATCCGTGATGGTCGCCAGATCGAGCGGCCGGACTCTTGGCGCGAATATGGCAACCCCTGGGAGATCTGTCGTCCGGAGTCCACCCAGGAGGTGCCCTTGTATGGGTATGTCGAGACGGTGTTCGGCAAGGATGGCAACCTGAAAAAGGTGTGGCATGCCGGTCAGAAGATCAAGGGGGTACCTTGGGATATCCCGGTGGTTGGTTACCAGGGCAAGACCGTCAACATACTGCGCCTGTGGGAATCCCGCGCCTCCGAGTTCTTCGACTGGGACGTGTTCAATGCCGGTGGTTATGTGGACTCCCAGCAGGAAAAGGCACAGGCCGAGACCATTTCCAAGGTGCTGTATCCGAACGACGAGACCGAAGCCGGCAAGATATTGCGGCTGGTGCAGCAGTACTTCTTCTGTGCCTGCTCGCTGAAGGACATTCTGCGCCGCTACAAGCGGGTACACGGCAATGACTTCAGCCAGTTCGCCGGTCAGGTCGCCATTCAGCTCAACGATACCCACCCGGCCATCGCCATTCCGGAGCTGATGCGCATCCTGGTGGACGAGGAGGAGCTGACCTGGGAAGCCGCCTGGGCCATTTGCTATAAGGTGTTCTCCTACACCAACCACACCCTGTTGCCCGAGGCGTTGGAGAAGTGGGCCGCATACCTGTTCGAGCGCGTATTGCCACGTCACTTGGAAATCATCTACGAGATCAACCATCGCTTCCTGGAAGAGAAGGTTGAGGCGCACTGGCCGGGTAATGACGCCATCAAGGCCAAGCTCTCCATCATCGAAGAGGGAGATGTGCGCAAGGTGCGCATGGGTAACCTCTGCGTGATCGGCTCCCACAAGGTCAACGGCGTAGCCGAGATCCACTCCAAACTGGTAAAAGAGGATCTGTTCCCCGAATTTGCCGAACTGTGGCCGGAGAAGATGTGCAACGTCACCAACGGTGTTACGCCGCGTCGCTGGCTGCTTTCCTGCAACCCCGAGCTGGCCAAGCTGTACACCGAGACCGTGGGTGACGACTGGCCGCTGCAACTGGACAAGATGCGTGGCGCCCTGGCGCATGCCGATGATGCCGCCTTCCAGAAGAAATTTATGGCCATCAAGCGGCGCAACAAGGAGAAACTGGTCAAGGTCATTCGGGATGAAACCGGCATCGACGTCAGTGCCGACGCCATCTTCGATATCCAGATCAAGCGTCTGCACGAGTACAAGCGTCAGCAGCTGAACCTGCTGCACATCATGGCCTTGTACCGGCGCCTGCTGGCCAATCCCGACTACGACATGCATCCGCGGGTGTTCATCTTCGGCTCCAAGGCGGCGCCGGGTTACAGGCTGGCCAAGGACATCATCTATGCCATCAACATGGTGGCCGAGCGGGTGAACAACGACGAGCGCATCAAGGGCAAGCTGAAGGTAGTGTTCATGCCCAATTACCGCGTGAGCCTCGCCGAGAAGATGATACCGGCTGCTGACGTCTCTCAGCAGATCTCCACCGCCGGTTATGAAGCGTCCGGTACCGGTAACATGAAGCTGGCGATGAACGGTGCCATCACTCTGGGGACTCTGGACGGCGCCAACATCGAAATCGCCGAGGAGGCCGGTGCCGAATACAATGCCATCTTTGGTCTGGATGTGGATGAGGTGAAGGCGCTCAAGGCACGTGGGTATAACCCCTGGGATCACTACTACGCGAACCCGGAAATCAAGGCGGTACTGGATTGGCTGGACAGCGATTACTTCACGCCGGGGCGTCCGGGTGAGTTGTCCGCCATCAAGCGCGCCCTGCTGGACGGGGGAGATGCCTACCTGGCCCTGGCGGACTTCGAATCCTACTCGGACGCCCAGATGAAAGTGGACGCCTTGTACCGCGACAAGAAGGCATGGGCCAAGGCGGTGATCGTGAACTCCGCCACCATGGGCAAGTTCAACTCAGACCGCTCCATCCAGGACTACGCCGAAAAGATCTGGTATCTCAAACCCTGCAAGGCCGTGTGAGCCGGCAGGCCATGGTAGTTGTCAAGCGCGACCCATTAGGGTCGCGCTTTTTTATGGGTGCGGCACCAGGCGGCGTTGCACGATCACCTCCAGGCTGCCCTCTGCCAGACGGGTGGTCAGCTGCTGGCCGGCCTCGACGGCACTGGCCGCACGCACCACCTGGCCATCGGCAGTCAGGGTCAGGGAGTAACCGCGCGACAGGGTCGCCAGCGGGCTGATGCCATGCAGGCGGGTGGCCAGCAGGGAGAGGCGATGGCGGGCCGATTCCAGCTGGGCCGGCAGCGCCCGCAGCAGACGCTGCTCCAGCAGTCGGCACTGTTGTTCACTCCGGGCCAGGGCCCGGGTTGGTGCATATTGCAGCAGGCGCCGACTCAGGGTCGTCAGGCGCTGCTGCGCCTGCTGCTGGCGTTGTTGCCAGCGGCGCTCCAGACGCCAGAGCAGTTCATCCAGCTGCTGTTGCTGTTGCTGCAGGCGGCGGCTGGGATGCTGGTGGTGCAGTCGCTGGGCCAGCAATTGCCAGCAGTGTCGTGCCCGGTTGGCCTGTTGCTGCCAGGCGCGGCTCAGGGCCTGGGCCTGCCCCTGCAGGCGTTGGCGCTGGCTTTCTCGATCCGGACTGACCAGTTCGGCGGCCGCCGACGGGGTCGGGGCGCGCAGATCGGCCACGAAATCGGCCAGGGTGACATCGGTCTCGTGGCCCACGGCACTCACCAGCGGGATCCGGCTGGCGGCCATGGCCCGCACCAGCCGTTCATCATTGAAACACCAGAGATCCTCCAGGCTGCCGCCGCCGCGGCCGATGATGAGGACATCGCATTCCCCACGCCGGTTGGCCATCCCCAGGGCGGCCACCAACGCCGCTACCGAGGCTTCGCCCTGTACCGGACTGGGGTAGATCACCACCGGCAGTGCCGGGCAGCGGCGCCGTAACACCGTCAGCATGTCACGGATCGCGGCCCCGGTGGGGGAGGTGATGAGGCCGATGCGGCTTGGTTGCGCCGGCAGGGGCCGCTTGCGGGCGGCATCGAACAGCCCCTCGGCCGCCAGCCGCTGCTTGAGTTGCTCCAGGCGCAGCTGCAAGGCACCGTCGCCGGCCGGACGCATGCTCTCGATGACCAGCTGGAATTCGCCGCGCGGCTCATACAGGGAGACCCGGGCCTGTACCAGCACCTGCTGCCCATCCTGGGGGCGAAACGCGACGCGCCGGTTCTGGCCTTTGAACATGGCGCAGCGTACCTGGGCGGCCGGATCCTTGAGGCTGAAATACCAATGGCCCGAGCCGTGCTGGATCAGATTGGAGATCTCGCCAGTCAGCCAGACCAGGCCCAGCTCCTGCTCCAGCAGCAGGCGGACGGCGCCGTTCAGGCGGCTGACGGTGAAGATCTGCGGCGACTGGTCGGACAAGGGTGACTCCTCGGCTGAGTGGGGATGGGGGGCCATTATCGGTTATCTGCGGCGCGGCTGTCAGGCTCGGCGTGAAATAAACATAAAAAGCGCTTTACCGACGGGGGGGACCTGTCTAAAATCTCGCTGCAATATTTTACCCACCCCCTCAATCGCAAGGTGAGATGTTGCCATGTTACGGATTGCCAAAGAAGCCCTGACCTTTGATGACGTGTTACTGGTCCCGGCCCATTCAGTTGTTTTGCCTCACACCGCCGATCTGCGTACTCACCTGACCAAGGAAATAGTGCTCAATGTCCCCCTGGCGTCCGCCGCCATGGACACGGTTACCGGTGCCCGTTTGGCCATCGCCATCGCTCAGGAAGGCGGTATCGGCTTCATTCACAAGAACATGTCCATCGAACAGCAAGCCGACAAGGTGCGGCGTGTGAAGAAGTTCGAGAGCGGCATCGTCTCCGATCCGGTGACAGTGCGCCCGGACATGACCATCGCCCAGATCAAGGAACTCACCTACCGCAGCGGCTTCGGCGGCTTCCCGGTGGTGGGCGAGAACGATGAACTGGAAGGCATCATCACCGGTCGGGATGTGCGTTTCGTGACCGATCTCGGCCTGCAGGTGCATGAGGTGATGACCCCCAAGGCGCGCCTGGTGACGGTACATGAAAGTGCCTGCCGGGAAGAGGTGGAATCCCTGATGCAACGCCATCGCATCGAGAAGGTGCTGATGGTGGATGAGCATTTCAAGCTGAAAGGCATGATCACCGTCAAGGATTTCCAGAAAGCCGAAAGCAAGCCCAACGCCTGCAAGGATGCCCGCGGGCGTCTGCGGGTCGGTGCTGCCGTCGGTGCCGGTGCCGGCAACGAAGAGCGGATCGCCGCGCTGGTGGAAGCCGGTGTCGATGTGCTGCTTATCGACTCCTCTCATGGCCACTCCCAGGGCGTGCTGGATCGCATCCGTGCCACCCGCGAGGCCTACCCGGATCTGCCCATCATTGGCGGTAACGTCGCCACTGCCGCCGGTGCCCTGGCGCTGGTCGAGGCCGGTGTCAGCGCGGTCAAGGTGGGCATCGGCCCAGGATCCATCTGCACCACCCGCATTGTAACCGGCTGCGGCGTGCCCCAGATCACCGCCATCTCCGATGCGGCTGCGGCGCTGGAAGGCACCGGTATCCCGGTGATCGCCGATGGCGGCATCCGCTACTCCGGTGACATCGCCAAGTCCATCGCCGCCGGTGCCAGCCTGGTGATGGTCGGCTCCATGTTTGCGGGCACCGAGGAATCTCCGGGGGAGATCGAGCTCTATCAGGGCCGCTCCTTCAAATCCTACCGTGGCATGGGCTCCCTGGGCGCCATGTCCAAGGGCTCCTCGGATCGCTATTTCCAGTCCGACAACGCCGCTGATAAGCTGGTGCCGGAAGGCATCGAGGGTCGCGTTCCCTACAAGGGATGGCTGAAAGAGATCATCCATCAGCAGATGGGGGGCTTGCGTTCCGCCATGGGTCTGACCGGCAGCGCCACCATAGAAGACATGCGCACCAAGGCCGAGTTCGTCAAGATCTCCGGCGCCGGGATCAAGGAATCCCATGTGCATGATGTGACCATCACCAAGGAAGCGCCCAACTACCGCATGGAGTAAGAGGGCCGGCCGGGGGAGGGGATCTCCTGGCCGCACTCCGGAGCAGGCGCCGCAGGTGCCTGCCAACGTCAGCGCAGCTATTCAGGAAAACCATGAGTAAAAATATTCACGAACAACGCATTCTGATCCTGGACTTCGGCTCCCAATATACCCAGCTCATCGCCCGTCGCATTCGCGAGATCGGCGTCTATTGCGAGCTGTGGGCCTGGGACGTGACCGAAGAGCAGATCCGCGAATTCAAGCCCAACGGTATCATCCTCTCCGGCGGGCCCGAGTCGGTGACCGAAACCGAAAGCCCGCGGGCGCCGGACTATGTGTTCCGGGCCGGTGTGCCGGTACTCGGCATTTGCTACGGCATGCAGACCATGGCCGAACAGCTGGGCGGCAAGGTCCAGGGCTCCCAGCACCGCGAATTTGGCTACGCCAAGGTGGATGTGGTGGGTGACAGTGCCCTGCTGCACCACATCGAGGACGCCCTGGATGAGCACGGCCATCCGCAACTGGATGTGTGGATGAGCCACGGTGACAAGGTGGTCGAAATCCCGGAAGGCTTTGTCACCATTGCCCGCACCGCCACCTGCCCCCATGCCGCCATGGCCTGTGAAGTGAAGCGCTTCTACGGCCTGCAGTTTCATCCCGAGGTGACCCACACCCGCCAGGGGGCGCGCATACTGGAGCACTTCGTCAAGCAGATCTGCGGCTGCGAGGCCCTGTGGACGCCCTCCAGCATCATCGCCGATGCCGTGACGCGCATCCGCGAGCAAGTGGGCGATGACGAGGTAATACTGGGCTTGTCCGGTGGCGTCGACTCCTCGGTGGTGGCCATGCTGTTGCACCGCGCCATCGGCAACAAGCTGACCTGCGTCTTCGTCGACAACGGCCTGCTGCGCCTCAACGAGGGTGAGCAGGTGATGGAGATGTTCGGGGAACATTTCGGTCTCAAGATCGTCCACGTCAAGGCCGAAGAGCGCTTCATGAGTGCCCTCAAGGGCATCGACGAGCCGGAAGCCAAGCGCAAGACCATCGGTCGGGTGTTTGTCGAAGTGTTCGATGACGAAGCCAAGAAACTGACAAACGCCAAGTGGCTGGCCCAGGGCACCATCTATCCGGATGTCATCGAGTCTGCCGCCTCCAAGACCGGCAAGGCGCATGTCATCAAGTCGCACCACAATGTGGGCGGGCTGCCGGAAACCATGAAGATGGGGCTGGTGGAGCCGCTGCGCGAGCTGTTCAAGGATGAGGTGCGCCGCATCGGTCTGGAGCTTGGTCTGCCCTACAACATGCTCTACCGTCATCCCTTCCCGGGACCGGGCCTGGGTGTGCGGGTGCTGGGCGAGGTGAGGCCAGAGTACTGCGAGCTGCTGCGCCGCGCCGATGCCATCTTCATCGAGGAGCTGCACAAGGCCGATCTCTATCACAAGGTGAGCCAGGCCTTTGTGGTCTTCCTGCCGGTGCGCTCCGTGGGCGTCATGGGCGATGGCCGCAAGTATGACTGGGTCGTCTCTCTGCGGGCCGTGGAAACCATCGATTTCATGACCGCTCACTGGGCGCACTTGCCCTATGAGCTGCTGGGCCATGTCTCCAACCGCATCATCAACGAGATCGATGGCATCAGCCGCGTGGTCTACGACGTGTCCGGCAAGCCGCCGGCGACCATCGAGTGGGAATGATGGGCCGTTGAGTCTGACAAGGGGCGCCGCAAGGCGCCCTTTTCATGTCCGTCTATTGCTCAGCGGATCACCACCGCCGTACCGCTGACGCTGACCATCAGCATGCCGCCATTGGGGCCGACCACCTCGTAATCGAGATCGACGCCGACCACGGCATTGGCACCGAGGGAGAGGGCGTGTTCGCGCAACTCTTCCAGCGCTATGCTGCGGGCCTTGGCCAGTTCTTTTTCATAGGCCCCGGAGCGGCCACCTATGATGTCGCGGATGCCGGCGAACAGATCCTTGAACAGGTTGGCGCCCAGAATGGCTTCGCCGACGACGATGCCCTTATAGTCGACTATCTGGTGGCCTTCCAGTGTGGGGGTGGTGCTGATGATCATGGCTTGCTTCCTGCGATGGTGTGAGACGTCTGCTGCAGCATAGCAGGCCTGAGGGCGCAAGTAGCGGGCGGTGGTCATGAATGAGCCCGGCCGAGTGGCCGGGCTCCGGTTTTCACCAGCAACGGTGGACGGGGGATCAGTCGAGCAGCTGCTGGTGCAGGCGCTGCACCACATCCACCGCATCCTGTTCGGCGACCAGCAGGCAGAAGTTGTGGGCACTGGCGCCGTAGCAGATCATGCGCACGTTGATGTCGTCCAGGGCGTTGAAGACCCTGTTGCTGGCGCCCTTGGCCTCGCTCATGCCGTTGCCGATGAGCGCCACCAGCGCCAGGTCGGTCTCGACCTTGACCTTGCACAGGGCCGTCAGCTCGGCCAGCACGGCCTCTTCCAGCGCCGGGCGGCCATTGGACTGGCTGCCGGTGTGATCCAGGGTCAGGGAGACGCTCACCTCGGAGGTGGTGATGAGATCAACCGAGATGCGGTGGCGGGCGAGGATGCTGAAGACCTCGGCCAGGAAGCCGCAGGCCCCCAGCATGTTCGGGCTTTGCAGAGTCAGCAGTATCTGGTTGCGGCGCAGGGCCACGGCGCGGAACAGCGGAGAGGACTCGGTCTTGGCCCGCACCCAGGTGCCACCGGCCGCCGGGTCCTTGCTCGAGCCGACGAAGACCGGAATATTGCGTCGTACCGCCGGCTGCAGGGTGGAGGGGTGCAGCACCTTGGCGCCAAAAGTAGCCATCTCGGCGGCTTCGGAGAAGCTGATCTCGGGAATGGCGCGGGCGCTGGTCACCATGCGCGGATCCGTGGTGTAGATGCCGGGCACGTCGGTCCAGATCTCCAGTTCATCGACCCCCAGCGCCTCGGCCAGCAGGGCGGCGCTGAAGTCGCTGCCGCCACGGCCGAGGGTGGTGGTCTGCCCCTCGGCGTTGGCACCGATGAAGCCCTGGGTGATGACGATGGCATCCTTCAGCAGAGGGGCCATCTCCTGCTGACACAGGTGACGGATGGCTTCGATGGCCGGTGTCGCCTTGCCGAAGCGGCTGTCGGTGCGCATCACCCGGCGAACATCCAGCCAGACGGCCTTATGGCCTTCCTGGTTCATCAGTTCGGTGAACAGGCGGGTCGACATCAGCTCGCCCTGGGCGACCAGGCGATCGACCAGGGCCGCATCGCTGCCCTGAGTGGCCTGCTCGGCCAGATCCGCGACTTCATCCAGCATGTTGCGGATGGTCTGGGTCAGCTCCACCGGCTGCCCCAGGGCCTCCAGGATGCGGAACTGGATATCGGCCAGCTTTTGCAGGTGGGCATGCTGGTCGGCCTGGCTCAGTGAGCCCTGGGCCAGATCGACCAGCAGGTTGGTGACGCCGGAGCTGGCACTCAGCACGACCACGCGGGTCTTGCCGGTTTGGGTCACGATGGCGGCGCAACGGCGCATGGCTTCGGCATCGGCGACACTGGTGCCACCAAATTTCGCAACGGTAACCTGACTCAATTGTTACTCCTTACTGTTTGCTATGAGCGGGATCCAAGGGGTAAATACGAAGGTGCGACTCGTTGCGGCGGGAAGTAAGTTCCTGCCAGAAGCGCTCCACCCTCAGGTGACAGCCCGAGGGATTCAGCCCTCGTAGCCGACAGCAGCGCTACCCGTTTAGCTGCTGTCTCGGCGTTGCTCCCCCTGGCCGGTGTTCGTTGGAGACGGGCTCCTCCCACCGGTTGCCTGGGCAACGCTCCTCTTCTGGCCCCGCAGGGTGCGGGGTTGTTCACAAATACCTGCTCTGACCGGCGTCTGTCAATAAACAGGGGCCGCTGAACAGGAAAAAAACGCTGGCGCGGGTCAGCGCTCAGCCTGTGCCGTCACCGGCAGAATAACACCTGTGCGTTCCGGGCCTTTGTTGTTATTAAAATGCAACAATGGTGCCGAACTGTGAGGTTTGGCACGTCCAGAACAGCGGCGGCTTGGTAGAGTCTGATGCGTGGAAACCAGAAATCTCCATTGCCAAAACGGGGCCGTTACTCTTTGACGGTCCCGCTTTTTTTACAGGTTTTTCAACAATATTTTCGAGCGGCGCTGGTAGTTGTACAGCTCCTGTTTTGCCATCGGCAAATCGGTTACTTCCACCGGCTCGAAGCCCCGCTCCCGGAACCAGTGAATGGAGCGGGTGGTCAGCACGAACAGTTTGCGGATATGTTGCCGCCGGGCATGCTCCTCCACCTTGGCCACCAGCAGATCGCCCCGGTTGGAGTTGCGATAGTGAGGATGGATGGCGACGCAGGCCATCTCGGCCATGGCCTCTTCGGGAAACGGGTAGAGGGCGCCGCAGCCGATGACCATGCCATCGCGCTCGATGATGGTGAAATGGTCTATCTCCATCTCCAGCTGCTCGCGGGAGCGGCGCACCAGTATGCCTTCCTCCTCCAGCGGGCGGATCAGATCCAGGATGCCGCCGATGTCATTGATGGTCGCCGCACGGGCCAGCTCGGCACTCTGGCGTACCACCTGGGTGCCGATGCCATCGCGGGTGAACAGCTCCTGCAGGAGAGAGCCATCTTCCTTGTAGCTCACCAGATGGCTGCGTGGCACGCCGCCCCGGCAGGCGGTGATGGCGGTGCGGAAATAGCGCGCCGTGGCCGAGCTTTCGGCGCCCTGCTCATCCAGCTTGCTGAGGTAGGCCTCGGCCTGCTCGGGGAACAGCTCGGACACCACCTGACCTTCCTGGTTCAGCACGCCCTGATCGGCACAGAAGGCCAGCAGCTTGTCCGCCTTCAGGTGGATGGCAACCTGGGAGGCCACCTCCTCGGCGTTGACGCTGAAGCTCTCGCCGGTCACGGAAAAACCGATGGGCGAGATGAGGACGATGGCATTTTGTTCCAGCTGGCGGCGGATGCCGGCGGAGTCGATGCGGCGCACCCGGCCGCTGTGGCAGAAGTCGACGCCATCCTCCACGCCCAGGGGTTGGGCGGTAACAAAGTTGCCGGTCACCACGTTCAGGCTGGCACCGGCCATGGGGGTGTTGACCAGCCCCATGGAGAGGCGGGACATGATGTCCATCTGCAGGCCGCCGCAGACCTGCTTGATAAGGCGGAAGCTGTCGGTATCCGTGACCCGCACCTGCTTGTGAAAGCGCGGTGACAGGCCGGCGGCCGACAGCGCCTCGTTGATTTGCGGCCGGGCCCCGAATACGAGTACCAGACGGATACCCAGGCTTTGCAGCAGGGCAATGTCGGTGACTATGTTGTTGAAGTTGCTATCGGCAATGGTTTCGCCTCCCACCATGAGTACAAAGGTGGATCCCCGGTGCCGATTGACATAGGGAGTGGAATGCCGAAACGCATTGACTAACACAGCATCTCTTTCGCGAGCCATCGCTTTACCCCTGCAGAAAAAGTGCCGCTATCATGGTGAAAAATGGCGGGCCGATCAAGTATAAATAATCAGCAAAAGTGACTTTTTATGTGAATGCCGGGTATCTGTCCGCGACCGGAGAGAACCTGGGCGTCGCGGACCGTTATTGGCGCAGTGCTTGAGCGGCCCCAGGCAGGCATGATCCATCTCAAGAGTTCGGGCTCTGGCGGCGGCGAAACATTGTGTTGCATGCCTGCTTTTGCGTTTAATGAGACAGGAGGTGAGGCGCATCGACCTCCGGCGGCATGACAAGGAGGCGGTATGTCACGCATGGCGATTTGCTTTGATCTGGATGGCACTCTGGTGGATTCGGAGCCCCTGCATTATAGCGCCTGGGCCCAGGAGCTGGTGACCCTGGGCGCGGGTCTTGACGAACAGGAGTATTACAGTCGTTTTTCCGGACGCGCCACCCTGAGCACGGCTCAGGAGCTGGTGCGTGAATTCCAGTTGCCCATGCCGGCGGCGATCCTGGCCGGGCGCAAGACGGATCGCGTCCAGTCGTTGCTCAGTCAACAGGTGCCCGAGGCGGTGGAGGGGGCCGATGCCTTGCTGCGCGAGTTGCAGGCGTCTGAAGCCCGGCTGGCGCTGGTCAGCGGCTCCTACCGTCACGAGGTGATGGCCATCTTGCAGGCCCGGGATTGGCTGAATCTGTTCGAGGTGGTGGTCAGCCGCGATGATGTGCAGCAGCCAAAACCGCACCCGGAACCCTATCTGCGCGCCGTGCATGCCCTGGGACTGGAGCCGCATCAGTGCTATGCGGTGGAGGACTCGGAGACCGGCATGTTCAGCGCCCTGCGCGCCGGGCTCATCACCCTGGTGGTTCGCAACGAACACCTGACCCTGCCATCCAGACCGGAGCCTTATCACAGTTTCTCCCGCCTGGCCTCGCTGGCGGCCTGGCTGCGCGCGCGTCAGCAGATGGCGTGATGCCGGGGCGTCGCGCCCCCTTCCGTGTGGCTGGCATGGCAGGCCTGTGTCAGCTTGCCGACAATCACGTTTCGTTCAGCCACCCGCCAGCCGGACCTTGAAGCCGGCCTGCTCCAGCTCGCGCTGGATCAGTTCGCGCTTGTCTCCCTGGATCTCGATGATGCCCTCCTTGAGGGTGCCGCCGGTGCCGCATTTCTTCTTCAGCAGGCTGGCTGTGGCTTTCAGCTGTTCGGCCGGCACGCCATGGATGCTGATCACGCCGGCGCCCTTGCGGCCGCGGGTTTCCCGGCGCAGGCGCACCACCCCATCGGCGGGAAACGGCCCCGGGGTTGGCCTGGCGTTTGCAGCAGCGTTGTGCGTGGCTAAAAATCCACCGTCAGTGGAGTAGACTAAGCGACTGTTTTTATCTTGCATGTGGGTCGACCGGCTCAGTGGCGGAGGGAGGAAAGTATAACGAAACGCGGGTGCAAAATAGTGCTTTCCTTCTAGTCCATAGTAAATATAATGACTCTTAGTGATAATGATTATCAAATGCGAGAGTGAGGTTACCATGCAACTTGCTGATCTTAAGCCGGGCCAGACGGCTCGCATCCTGAACATGGGCGCCCTGGCGCCAGCCATGCGCCGCAAGCTGATGGTGATGGGGTTGTTGCCCCAGAGTGAGATTCGTTTGCTACGCACCGCCCCTTTCGGCGATCCGGTGCAAATAGCCACCGCCGGCATCACCCTGTCGGTCCAGAAGCAGCTGGCCCTGCATATCGAGGTGGCGAGCCTATGAAAAAGTGGAATCTGGTCACCGTCGGTAATCCCAACAGCGGCAAGACCTCCCTGTTCAACGCCTTGACCGGATCCAACCAGCAGGTCGGCAACTGGAGCGGTGTCACCGTCGACAAGAAGAGCGGCCAGTTCCGCCGCGGAGAGCACGAGTTCCAGCTGGTGGATCTGCCCGGCATTTACGCGCTGGAAAGCCGGGACTGTTCCATTGATGAGCAGATTGCCTTCCGTTATGTGATGAGTCACCAGCCGGATCTGGTCATCAATGTGGTGGATGCCAGTTGCCTGGAACGCTCACTGTTTCTCACCCTGCAACTGCGGGAGCTGGGCCTGCCCATGCTGGTGGTGCTGAACAAGTCGGATGTGCTCAAGCGCCGCCGGCAAAGCATCGACAGCCAGCAGCTGGCGGCGGTACTGGGCTGCCCGGTGGTGGCCCTGTCGGCCCACGACAAGCGCAGCACCGAGCAATTCAAGGATCGGCTGGCCGACCTGCTGGGCTCGCTGTCGACGCAGCCGTTGCGGCTGGATTACGGTCCCGCGCTGGAGCTGGCCCTGGAGCAGCTGGAGCCCCGGGTACAACATCCCCACCTGGCGGCGCGGGGCTGTGCCTTGCGGCTGCTGGAGGCCGATCCCATGCTGCGTGACAGCCTGGCGATGGAGACCGATAGTTACCTGAATCTGCTTAATTGTGCCCAGGTCGAGGTGGATCTCGATCTGCAGTTGGCCGACGTGCGCTATGGCTTCATTCATTCCCAGTGCCGGCAATTGCTGCAACAGCACGGCAAGTTGGGAGCCAAGGGCTCCGAGCGTCTGGACAACCTGCTGCTGAACCGCTGGTTGGGCATTCCCATCTTCCTTGGCATCATGTACCTGATGTTCCTGTTTTCCATCAAGGTGGGTAGCGCCTTTGTCGATTTCTTCGACATTCTGGCGGGCGCCCTGTTCGTCGACGGTGCGCGCGTCCTGTTGTCGGCGCTGAACCTGCCCGAGTGGCTCATCTCCACGCTGGCCGATGGGTTTGGCAGCGGTATCCAGACGGTGGCCACCTTCATTCCCATCATCGGCTTCCTCTATCTGTTCCTGGCCATGCTGGAGGGCTCGGGCTACCTGGCACGCGCCGCCTTCGTGGTGGACCGCTTCATGCGTTTTCTCGGCCTGCCCGGCAAGGCGTTCGTGCCCATGCTGATGGGCTTTGGCTGTACCGTGCCGGCGGTGATGGCGGCGCGCACCCTGGCGGCCGAGCGCGAACGTCTGATGACAGCGGCCATGGCGCCCTTCATGTCCTGTGGGGCCCGGCTGCCGGTGTATGCCCTGTTTGCGGTGGCCTTTTTTCCAGACTCGGGTCAGAACGTGGTCTTCCTGCTCTATCTCATCGGCATTCTGGTGGCCGTGTTCACGGGCCTGGTGCTGCGCCGGACCCTGCTGCCGGGTATCAGTGAGTCCATGCTGATGGAGATGCCGGATTATGAAATACCGCGCCTCAGCAACATGCTGCTCAAGACGTGGCAGAAGCTGCGCAGCTTTGTGCTGGGGGCGGGCAAGACCATAGTGCTGGTGGTGGCGGTGCTGAACCTGTTCAACTCTCTGGGCACCGATGGCAGTTTTGGCAACCAGGATACCGATCGCTCGCTGCTCAGCTTGGCGGCCCAGCAAGTCACGCCCGTGCTCTCGCCGCTGGGCATCCGCCAGGACAACTGGCAGGCGACGGTTGGCATCCTGACCGGTATCTTCGCCAAGGAAGCGGTGGTCGGCACCCTGAACAGCCTGTATCAGAGCCCGGAGAGTGCCGAGGAGACCGAGTACGATCTCCTTGCCAGTGTGCAGGAGGCCCTGGCGACCATCCCGGCCAATCTGGGTGCCATTGATGTCAAGGATCCGATGGGCGTGAGCCTGGGGGAGATCCAGGATCAGCAACTCGCGGCCGAAGAGCAGGCGGTGGATGTCTCCACCTTTGCCAACATGCAGACCCATTTCGATGGTCATGGCGGCGCCTTCGCCTACCTGCTGTTCATCCTGCTCTACATGCCTTGCGCCGCGGCCATGGGGGCCTTGGTGCGGGAGATGGGGCGGAGCTGGGCGCTGTTCACGGCCCTGTGGTGCAACCTGATGGCCTTCATGCTCTCCACCCTCTATTACCAGCTGGCCAACTTTGCCGCTCATCCGCTGCAGAGCCTGGGCTGGGTCGCCTTCTATCTGTCGGCGCTGTTGCTGCTGTGGTTCGGCTTGCGTCGCCGGGGTAACATTCTTTCCCACAAGGTGGTGCAGGTATGATACTGCGTGAACTCGGCGCCAGCCTGCAGCGCCAGGGGCGAGCCAGCCGTCAGGATCTGGCTCGCCAGTTCGAGGCCTCGGAGGAGGTGATCGAGGCCATGCTGGGGGTGTGGATGCGCAAGGGACGGGTGCGCAAGCGGCAGAGCGCCGGTTGTAGCGGCCGCTGCTGCACGCAGCGCGAGGAGGTCTACTTCGAGTGGCTGCCCCTGGGGAGCATAGGACTGGTCCAGCAGGGCTGAGCCGGTCCGGTCTGTCTTGGCGTCGGCCTTGAGCGGGTCCGGCGCCGGGGTAGCCATGAATAATGAGGCGTGGCCTGGTGCCGCGCCTTTGCCATTGTTGAGGAGTCGCCATGACCACACTGGCCATTATCGCCGATATCCATGGTTGTCTGGAGAGTCTTGAGCAGACGCTGCAGCGCTTGTCCGGCTGGCAGCCCGACTATTACCTGTTGCTGGGAGATCTGCTCCACCATGGGCCCCGCAATCCGGTGCCCGGGGGCTATGCTCCGCTGCAGGTCGCCGAACGCCTGAATGGCCTGCGTGAGCGCATCATTGCCGTGCGCGGCAATTGCGACAGCGAGGTGGATCAGGCGCTGCTCGATTTTCCCGCCATGGCGCCCCTCAACCAGCTGCTGCTGGCAGGGCGGCGCTGTGTCATGACGCATGGCCACCTGTTTGATGTCGCTAGCCTGGCGTTGGCGCCCGGCGATCTGCTCATCTCGGGACACAGCCATATTGCGCAGCTGAGCGAGTCGGCGGATGGCATCATCCTGATGAATCCGGGCTCCATTACCTTGCCGCGCGGCGGCACTCCGGCCAGTTTCGGTGTCTATCAGGATGGCGAGCTGTTGCTCTGCCGGCTGGCGGATGGTGCTATCCTGGCTCGCCGCCGGTTGGGGAACGAGCCGGACCTCAGGCGCTGCGCAGACCCGGAGTGAAGGGGTGCGCCAGCAGCTGGCTGATGCGCTCTTCCTGCTCGGTGCCGCTGCGATAGGCCAGATAGAGCGGGCGGGTCAGCAGGGGGGCGCCCTCCACCCGATGCAGTTCGCCGCTCTTGAGGGCCGGGGTCATCAGATGGAGGGGCAGGTAGGCGACACCGCCATGGCGCAGCAGGTGGTGGCGAGCCTGCTGGATGGAGCCGGTCTGCAGGCTGGGCGCGCGCTGCATCAGTTCGCCGGGCATGGCGTGGGTCGCCAGCTGGCTGCTCCATTCAACCCAGATCACCGGTTGCTCGCCCAGTTGCGTCAGCTGCAGCCGGGGGCTGCGACTCACCAGGCAGAGCTGGAATTCGGCTAACGGCTGCACCGCTATCTCATCGATTTTGCTCGGCTCGGAGAGGATGGCCAGATCCAGAGAACGTTCCAGTAACTGGCGGCATAGCTGTTCTCGGCTGGCGGTTTCCAGGCGCAACGCCTGATGGGCATGACGCTCGAACCAGCTGTCCAGCCAGGGTTGCAAGCCCAGCTCCCAGCCGAACAGGGGCGCGCCAACGGCCAGTTGGCGCTGCAGCGCTCCCTCCTGGCACAGCTCCAGCTTGGCCCGTCCCAGGGTTTGCAGGATGGATTCGGCATAGGGTTGCAGATGCTCGCCGGCCGAGGTGAGCTGAATGTTGTTGCGATGGCGGGCAAACAGGCTGACGCCCAGCTGCTGTTCCAGCTGGCGAATGCGAAAGCTGACGGCCGACTGGGTCAGATAGAGGTTTTCTGCCGCCCGACCAAAGTGACGAGTCTTGCTGACCTCGATGAAGGTTCGCAGCAGATCGGTATCCATTAATCCATGGACTCGTCGGCAGGCTCGAAGCTGGCGTCGTCGCTGACATTGCCGACCGCGGTGCAGAGACGATGCACGCGGCGCGGGCCTATGACCTTGAGGTATTTGAACCAGACCTTGGCAAAGGGGTTGCCGCTGGCCTCACCCGCCTGTATGCGCTCCATGAACATCACCTCCACATCGTCCTGAGGCTGGCGTTTGCCCTGATAGAGTTCCATCATGGCATGGCCGTGGCGCTCCAGCAGATCCGCTTCGGCGACGGTAAATTCACCACTGCGGCGGATGCCACGGGGAAAATGTTGCAGGTCGTTAAATCGTTTTCCGGATTCGAAGCTCATGATGCCTATCTATCTGTTGGTTGCACTTTTGCGGGCAAGTATGTTCAGGCGTCTGCCGACTTAAAAATCGAGTTTCTTCAGGTCACGAAAAGAAAATTTTATTGAATAAGCCCGGCGCCGCCATGGGGGGCATTTCCCGGCCTTGGCCGGGCGACAGCCCACCAGCATCAGGTCGCCGGCGGGCCTCGCCGGCCTGCCGAGCCGGCATCACTGGATGCGTGGCTGTCAGCGGTAGCGGCCACATGGCGCCGTGTCCCAGAGCCTTTATAGTCGATGCGCATCGCCCGTGCCAGCGGGCGCGCACGAGGAACCTCGGCCGCCGCTGAGCCGGGCCGGCGGTGACAAACCGGTCTTCCGAGCGGACATGGCGTGCTGTGAACTTGAGGGCGAGCCACTCCCGTCACCCGCCACGTCAGGCCGGCTGGTGTGGCGAGGTCGGCGTGGCTATCAGAGCGGGGTATGGAATGCGCTGGGGACGGGGTAGTCGCCGCTGACAGCAGCCAGCTTGTCTTGACGGAATTGCAGGCGCAGTTCTTTGCGTTCGGCCGCTTCCCAGCCCGGCTTCAAGTAATAGACGTAGTACCAGGTGTCCTTGTTGAAGCCGTCCTGCACCATGGGGCTGCCCATGACGTAGGCGACCTGCGCCCGGCTCATGCCGACCCGCAGCCGGTCGATCTGCTTTTGCTCGATGAAGTTGCCCTGGGGCATATCGATCCGGTAGACACAACCGCTGCTCAGCAGCAGGGTGGCCGATAGGGCGGCCAGAAGCAGTGATTTTATCTGCATGGGTGAGTTCGTCATCCGAAATTAACAGCAGCCCAGATGATAGCGAGTTAGCGGCGGGAAGTAAAAGCGCCTGCCGATGGCAGGCGCGCACCAGGGCACTCAGGCCGCCTGATTGAGCAGTTCCTTGGCATTGGCCAGCGTATTGGCGGTGATCTGATCCCCCCCCAGCAGGCGGGCCAGCTCGGCCAGACGACCCGGCTCATCCAGTGCCCGCATGCAGGTTTCGGTGCTGAGACCGTCGCTTTGCTTGCTGACGTGGTAATGCTGATGCCCCTGACCCGCGACTTGGGGCAGGTGGGTGACAACCAGTACCTG
>JBFHKO010000007.1:0-32417 GCA_041595355.1 Aeromonadaceae bacterium | reverse complement strand
CGCTGCAACAGAGTTCGCGGATCTGCGTCTCCTCTTCCGGCGGCAGCTGGCGATCCAGCAGCGTCTGTATCGCCTCGTAGCCGATCTGCAGGGCACTCCAGAGTATGTAGACACCCAGCAGCATGGCACAGAGACCATCGGCCCACAGCCAGCCGAACATGGAGAGCCCCAGCGCCAGCAGCACGCCGAGGTTCAGCAGCAGATCCGACTGGTAGTGCAGCCGATCGGCCTTGACCGCCTGGCTGCCGGTACGGCGCACCACATAGCTCTGGAACAGGACCAGCAGCAGGGTCAGCAGCAGCGCGCCCAGGGTGACCCAGATACCGAGATCCAGATAGCGCAGCGGCTCCGGGTTGAGCAAGCGCGAGAACCCACTCATCACCAGCACCACCGCCGAGCCCATGATGAAGGCGGCCTGGGCCAGGCTGGCCAGGGATTCCGCCTTGCCGTGGCCGAAGCGATGGTTCTTGTCCGCGGGGATCAGGGCGTAGCGGATGGCGATCAGGTTGATGATGGAGGCACTGATATCCATCAGCGAGTCGGTCAGCGACGCGAGCAGACTCGCGGAGCCGGTCAGCAGCCAGACCGACAATTTGGCCAGGATCAGTATCCCGGCGGTCGCGGTGGAGGCGACCCCGGCCAGGGTGACCAGCCGGGAATAGGAAGCGGTTGTCACTGTGTTATCCTCGGTGCCCGGGGCCCAGGCGCAGCGCCGCCCCGTGATCAGGCCGACCATCATACCCCCGATAAGTGCCGAGCAAAACCGTTGCCGTGCACTGCGGGCCCCGGCAGGCCTGATTGAGGGCCCAACCGCCATCAGGAGTAAACACCATGTTACATATCGTGCTGTATGAGCCGGAGATACCGCAAAACAGCGGCAACATCATTCGCCTGTGCGCCAATACCGGCTTCCCGCTGCACCTCATCGAGCCGCTGGGGTTTGCCTGGGATGACAAGCGCCTGCGCCGCGCGGGCCTGGATTATCACGAATTCGCCGAGGTGCGCCGCCATCCGGATCTGGCCAGCTGCCTGGCTCAATGGCCGGAAGCCCGGGTCTTCGCCTGCACCACCAAGGGCCAGACCTTCCCGTCGCAGGTGCGCTTCCAGGCCGGCGATGTGCTGCTGTTCGGCCCCGAGAGCCGGGGGCTGCCCGCCACGGTGCTGGACTCGCTGCCCGAGGACCGGCGGCTGCGCATCCCCATGCTGCCCCAGAGCCGCAGCCTGAACCTGTCCAACGCGGTGGCGGTATTCGTCTATGAAAGTTGGCGCCAGCTGGGATTCGACGGCGCCAGGTAGGCGAACGGGGCCCCGCGGCCCCGTTGCTTCGGTGTTGCGGGTTCGGGCCGCCCGGCTCAGAACCCGCCCTGATTGCGGATCACCCCCACCGCCAGCCCCTCGATGTGCAGGGTCTGGTGGCTCAGGTCCACCTCGATGGGCGACAGCGCCTCGTTTTCCGGCCGCAGCCAGACCTTGTGCCCCTGGCGCTCGAAACGCTTGACGGTCACCTCGTCATCCCCCACCCGGGCCACCACCACCTGGCCGTTGCGCACCTGCTCGGTCTTGTGTACCGCCAGCAGATCGCCATCCAGGATGCCGATGTCCTTCATGCTCATGCCCTGCACCCGCAGCAGGAAATCGGCATGCGGATGAAACAGCGCCGGATCCACCTGGTAGTGCGTCTCCACATGCTCCTGAGCCAGTATGGGCTCGCCGGCCGCCACCCGGCCGATGAGCGGCAGCCCCTCGATCTCCAGCTCGGCCTCCTCTTCCTGCAGCAACTGAATGCCGCGCGAGGTCCCGGGCATGATGTGGATGACGCCCTTGCGCGCCAGCGCCTTGAGGTGCTCCTCGGCCGCATTGGCCGACTTGAAGCCGAGCCGCTGGGCAATCTCCGCCCGGGTCGGCGGCATGCCGGTCTGCTGCAGGCACTCCCTGATGAGGTCCAGTACTTCGCGTTGTCGCGGGGTGAGGGGTTTCATGGGTTCAACCTGGTTATTTATACAGATAACTGTGAGTATATACAGGCCTTTGCCGAGCGCAACCCCGCGCCCATGAGCGCCTGCCTACAGCCCCTGCACCAGTATGCCGGCGAACACCAGCAGGCCGACCCAGTTGTTATTGAGGAAGGCGGCGAAACAGGCCTCCCGCTGCCGCTGGCGGATGAGCCACTGCTGGTAGACAAACAAACTGCCGGCTGCCAGCAGCGCCCAGTAAAAGGGCGCCCCCAGCTGCTCGACCTGCCCCACCCACAGCAGCAGCGCCAGGGTGGCCGCCTGCAACAGGCCGATGAGCAGCCGATCGTGACGACCGAACAGGATGGCGGTGGACTTGACGCCGATCTTGAGGTCATCGTCCCGGTCCACCATGGCATAGAGGGTGTCATAGGCCACGGTCCAGAGGCCATTGGCCAGGAACAGCAGGCCGGTGGTCAGGGTCAGCTGCTCGGCGGCGGCGCCATAAGCCATGGGGATGGACCAGGAGAAGGCCAGCCCCAGCACCAGCTGGGGCAGGTGGGTGATGCGTTTCATGAAGGGGTAGATCACCGCCAGCCCCAGCCCGCCCAGCGACAGCAGCAGAGCGAAGCGGTTGAGGGTCAGCGCCAGCGCAAAGGCCAGCGCCACCAGCACGACAAACAGCACCAGCGCCTCCCGGGGGCTGACCCGCCCCGCCGGCAGGGGACGCCGGGCGGTACGCGCCACATGGCCATCCACATGACGATCGGCATAGTCGTTGATGACACAGCCCGCCGAGCGCATCAGCAACACGCCCAGGCTGAATACCAGCAGCAGACCGGCGCCGGGCCAGCCCCCGGCCGCCAGCCACAACGCCCACAGGGTGGGCCAGAGCAGCAACAGGGTGCCGATGGGCCTGTCCAGGCGGGCCAGTTGCCAATAGCCCTGCCAGCGCTCACGCATCACCAGCGTCATGATCTCCCTCCTCGTAGATGGGGCACGCCGGCAGGAACACCTCGCAGATGAGCAGCGGGCTGCCCCCGAAGCGCACCAGCGAACGTCGCCCCCACAGCGGTCGCCGGCCGGCCACTCCCCAGCGGCCCAGCGCACGGCAAAAGGCGGCGCTGGCAGAAAAATCGGCCAGCTCGAAGGGCTCGCGAAGCAGACCGGGTTGCCGAAACAGATGCTCGCCCAGCGGTTGGCTCCCCAGCGTGCCCAGCGCGGGACAGGCCTGCAGGCTGGCGGCGGGGATCAGGGTCCGCCCCCACACCCAGGGCTGGCGATCCAGGCACAGCAACACCTGTCGCTCCCGGTAGGGCCCCCCCCCCAGGCCACTGGGCACCTCGGCATCCGCCAGCCAGCGCTCGCCCTGCAGCCGCAGGCTGAAATCCCGCCCCTGGGCGCGCAGGCGGCCGGTGAGGGAGCCGCCGTCCAGCAACCAGCTGCGCTCTGTGGCATCCAGCTCCCAGTGTCCCGGCGGGTGCCAGGCGAGCCCAGACAGTGTGGCCGGTGCCATGCGCCGCGGCGGCAGAGCGACAACCGATCCGCGAGTCGGGGGCGGTAGAGGGGGCAGCATGCTCGGCCTCAGCGCCCGGACACCCGGCGCCCGTCGAGCCCCGCGAGCAGCAACCCGGCCAGCAAACCGCCCAGATGCGCCAGATTGGCGGTGGCCGATCCCAGCACATCGAAGAAGCCGAGCACCAGCCAGGCCAGCATGAAACCGAACAGCGCGTCGGGAATGGCCAGCTCCGGGCGGCGATTCAGCCGCCCCTGCAGCCAGACGTAGCCCACCAGGGCATAGACCACCCCGGAGAGACCACCGAAATAGGGCCCCACCAGCGCGAACTGCAACAGGTGCGAGAGGACGGCGCCGGCCAGCAACAGGGTCAGCAGCTTGCCGCTGCCCCGGGTTCGCTCCACCATGCCGCCCAGGTACCACCACCAGAGCAGGTTGAACAGCAGGTGCAGCATGGAGAAATGGAGCAGCGCCGGAGTCAGCATGCGCCACAGCTGCCAGCCCCCCAGCGCCTCCCAGCTGGTGTAGAAACCGAGCCAGTCGAGCAGCGTCCGGCCGAACAGCCACTGCAGGCCAAACACCAGCAGGCAAAGCAGCAGCAGCGTCAGGGTCAGGGGACCGGCCTGCAACAGGAACTGGGCCAGCAGACTGGGGGAGCCGGCGCTGTAGTCGATGCGCATATCGGCCTGGCCGCTGCGCCAGGAGGCCTCGGCATAGCGGGGGTGCCAGGGTTCGCGCAGGAAGCGCGTCACCTCGCTCTCGGCCTCGGCCAGACGCGACGCGTCCGCCAGCCAGAGGGCGGTGCCCAGCTCGGATTGGCGCAGCTCGCAGCGCACGCCGCGGCTGGCCAGGTAATCCGCCAGGCTCTGGGCCAGGCGGGGATCATCGAGCAGCAGCAGCTGGATCATGAGCCGCAAACGAACGGGTAGAGTTGCCGCCAGCCCTCGAACCCCTGGTCCACGCTATAGACCCGCTCGTAACCCTGACTGGCCAGATACTGGGCCGCCCCCTGGCTGCTGTGGCCGTGATAGCACATCACCAGCAGCGGCGTCTGTACATCCACCTCGCGCAGGAACTGGGGCAGGTTCTGGTTGTTCAGCGAAAAGGCGTCGGCAACATGGCCGGCGGCAAAGGCCTGGGGATCCCGGATATCCACCAGGCGAACCTGGTCCTGCGCCAGCATGGCGGCAGCCTGCTCGAGTGAAATTCGGGTGAAGTGGGACATGTCGGCATCTCCTGGGGACGGCATGCCCCCAGTTTACCCGATTGTTAATGGAATGGATCACCCGGCGGCGGGCCGGGTGACACTTTCTGGTGCTAGCCGCCCAGGTAGGCCTGGCGCACTGCCGGGCTGGCCAGCAGATTGGCGCCGGTGTCCTGCAGCACGATACGCCCCGTTTCCAGCACATAGCCGCGATCGGCCAGTCGCAGTGCCTGATTGGCATTCTGCTCCACCAAAAAGATGGTCATGCCCCGCTCGCGCAGCTCCTGGATGATGTCGAAGATCTGCAGTATCACCAGCGGCGCCAGCCCCAGCGAGGGCTCGTCCAGGAACAGCAGGCGTGGCTTGCTCATCAGCGCCCGGCCGATGGCCAGCATCTGCTGCTCGCCGCCGGACATGGTGCCGGCGCGCTGATGCACCCGCTCCTTGAGGCGCGGAAACAGATCGAACACCTCCTGCTTGAGCCCCTCGGCCTCGTGGCGATCGACGAAGAAGGCGCCCATGTCCAGGTTCTCCTCCACCGTCAGTCGCGAGAAGATGCGCCGCCCCTCGGGCACTATGGCGAGGTCGCCGCGCATGATGTCGGCGGTGGCGCTCTGGGTGATGTCACGCCCCTCCAGCAGGATGCGCCCGCTGGCCGGGGTGGGCTCGCCACAGATGGTCATCAGCAGGGTGCTCTTGCCGGCGCCATTGGCGCCGATGAGGGAGACGATCTCCCCCGCATCGATGTGAATGCTGACATCGTCGAGGGCCTGGATCTTGCCGTAGAAGGTGGAGACATTATGTACCTGCAGCAT
Source organism: Aeromonadaceae bacterium (assembly GCA_041595355.1). Classification (GTDB taxonomy): domain Bacteria; phylum Pseudomonadota; class Gammaproteobacteria; order Enterobacterales; family Aeromonadaceae; genus JBFHKO01. The sequence continues at coordinate 26,930 of JBFHKO010000007.1, read as the reverse complement.
GGATTTCCCCCTCATGACTCGCCCAGGTAGGCCTTGATGACCTCAGGATTGTTGCGGATCTGCTCCGGCGTCCCCTGGGCCAGCGGCTGCCCCTGGTTGACCACGAAGATACGGTTGGAGATGCCCATCACCAGCTTCATGTCATGCTCGATAAGCAGCACCGAGACGCCATCCTGATCCCGCAGCGTCGTGATCAGCTCGTCCAGCACCTCGGTTTCCCGGGGGTTGAGGCCGGCGGCGGGTTCATCCAGCATCAGCAATGCCGGACGGGTGGCCATGCAACGGGCAATCTCCAGATTGCGCTGCTGGCCATAGGCCAGGCTGCCGGCCGGCCGGTTGGCCAGCTCCAGCAGGCCCACCCGCTCCAGCCAGTGGGCCGCCTGTTCCCGGGCCGCGCGCTCGGCACGCCGAAACGCCGGCGTCTTCAGCAGGCCGCTCAGAAAATGAGTATCCAGATGCCGGTGCTGGGCCACCAGCAGGTTTTCCAGCGCCGTCATCTCCTTGAACAGCCGCACATGCTGGAAGGTACGCACTATGCCCTTGCGGGCGATCTGGTGGCCCGGCAGCCCCTGGATCGCCTCGCCGCGAAAACGGATCACGCCGCCACTGGGGCGGTAGAAACCGGTCAGGCAGTTGAATATGGTGGTCTTGCCGGCGCCGTTCGGTCCTATGATGGAGACGACCTCCCGCTCGGCGATATCCAGTGCCACCCCGTTGACCGCCAGCAGGCCGCCAAAGCGCATGCTCAGCTCGGTGACATCCAGCAACTTGCTCATTTTTGCAGCTCCATGTGGGGTCGGGTCATCGGCAGCAGTCCCTGGGGACGCCAGATCATCATGAACACCATCAACAGGCCGAACATCAGCATGCGGTATTCGTTGAACTCGCGGGCGAGCTCCGGCAATACCGTCATGATGACGGCTGCCAGCACCACCCCCACCTGAGAGCCCATGCCGCCCAGCACCACGATGGCGAGGATGATGGCCGACTCGATGAACACGAACGACTCCGGGCTGATGAAGCCCTGACGCGCGGCGAAGAAGCTGCCGGCAAAACCGGCGAAGGCCGCGCCTATGGTAAAGGCGCTCAGCTTGATGATGGTGGGGTTGAGCCCCAGGGAGCGACAGGCGATTTCATCCTCCCGCAGCGCCTCCCAGGCGCGCCCGAGCGGCATGCGCAGCAGGCGGTTGATGACGAACAGGGTCACCAGCACCAGCAGCAGCGCCATCAGGTAGAGGAAGATCACCTTGTGGTCAGCGCCGTACTGGATGCCGAAAAACTCGTGGAAGGTCTGGCCGTCCGGCTCCTGGGCCCGGCGGGCGAACTCGAGGCCGAACAGGGTCGGCTTGCCGATGCCGGAGATGCCGTTGGGGCCACCGGTCAGATCGGTCAGGTTGTTCAGCAGGATGCGGATGATCTCGCCAAATCCCAGGGTGACGATGGCCAGGTAGTCGCCACGCAGACGCAGCACCGGGAAGCCGAGCAAGAAGCCGAACAGGGCGGCCATGCCGCCGGCCAGGGGCAGGCACTCCCAGAAGGAGAGGCCGAAATACTGGTTCAGCAGCGCATAGGTATAGGCCCCCACGGCATAGAAGCCGACGTAGCCCAGATCCAGCAGCCCGGCGAGCCCCACTACCACGTTCAGCCCCAGCCCCAGCATCACATAGATAAGGGTCAGGGTCGCCAAATCGACGACGCTGCGCGACACCAGAAAGGGGGCGATCAGCAGGGCCAGCAGTACCAGCAGCACCAGGCTGCGATAGAGCCAGGGTTGCGCCTCCTGGCTCGGCAGCACCAGGGAGGGCACCGCCTCCCGCACGCCCGTCAGCCGCGCCATGATGGGCTCGCGAAACAGCTGGAACAGGAACACCAGCAGCATGCCGGCCACTATCCAGCCCCAGGAGGCATCCAGGGTGTTGACCACCACCAGCCGGATGCCCTCGGACTGCAGCCGGAAACCGAACAGCCAGAGGGAGAGCAGCAGCAGCACGCCGCTGGCCATCAGAGCCTGTTTGAGATTTCTCATACCTTTTCCACCTCCGGGCGACCGAGTATGCCGGTGGGCATGAACAGCAGGATGGCGATCAGCAGGCCGAAGGCCACCACGTCCTTGTATTCGGTGCTCAGGTAGCCGGCGGTCATCGCCTCGGTGACGCCCAGCAGCAGGCCGCCCAGCATGGCGCCGGGGATGGAGCCGATGCCGCCCAGCACCGCCGCGGTGAAGGCCTTGAGCCCGGCCATGAAGCCGATACTGGGGTTGATGACGCCGTAATACATGCCCAGCAGCACCCCGGCCACCGAGGCCAGAGCCGCGCCGATGACAAAGGTCAGGGCGATGACGGTGTGGGTGTTGATGCCCAGCAGGTTGGCCATCTTGATGTCTTCGGCGCAGGCGCGGCAGGCGCGCCCCATGCGTGAGCGGGAGATGAACAGGGTAAGCCCGCCCATGCTGATGAGGGTCACCACGAAGATGATGAGCTGCATGTAGGAGAGACTGGCCTCGAAATCCTGAGGCCCGAACTGCCAGCCACCGCTGACCAGCACCGGCAGCGCCAGATCCCGGGAGCCCTGGGCCAGGCGCACCAGATTCTGCAGGAAGATGGACATGCCGATGGCAGAGATGAGCGGGATCAGGCGATTGCCGCCGCGCAGCGGCCGGTAGGCGACCCGCTCTATGCTCCAGCCATAGGTGCTGGTGATGATGATGCTGACGATGAAGGCTCCCCCCATCAGCAGCAGGCTACTATCGATGCCCAGCATCATCAGGCCGGCCATCACCATGAAGGCCACGTAGGAGCCAATCATGTAGACCTCGCCATGGGCGAAATTGATCATGCCGATGATGCCATACACCATGGTGTAGCCGATGGCGATCAATGCGTAGGTGCTGCCGATGGTCAGGCCATTGAGCAGCTGCTGTATGAAATAAAATACCTGTTCCGACATGGGCTCGGTTCCTGTGTCACCCGTCCAGTTGGCCCGGGGCCGGCGGGGTGCGCGACGTTGGAGGGGTGGGGAGTATAAGGAGGGGCGGCGCCAGGCCGCCCCGGGGCGATTATTTCACCGGTGTGGAGCTGCCATCGGCATGCCATTCGACCACGCCGAATTCGAAGCCTTTCAGATCGCCGTTCTCGGCCCAGGCCAGCGGCCCCATGACCGTCTCCACCGGCTTGGCGCGCAGGGCGGCGGCCACGGCGGCCGGATCCTCACCCGCCTCGGCGATGCCGGCACTCAATGCCTGCAGGGCCGCATAGGTGGTCCAGACGAAGGGACCGGAGGCGTCCTGATTCTTCGCCTTGAAGGCCGCCACCAGCTCGGCGTTGGCCGGCTCCAGATCGTAACGGCGCGGCAGCGTCACCAGCAGCCCTTCGGAGGCCTGGCCGGCGATGGCGGAGATATCCTTGTTACCCACCCCTTCCGGGCCCATGAAGCGCGCCTGCAGCCCCTTCTCGGCGGATTGACGCAGCAGCAGACCCAGCTCCGGGTGGTAACCGCCGTAATAGACGAAGTCGACGTTCAGCTTCTTCAGCTTGGCGATGAGGGCCGAGAAGTCCTTGTCGCCCGAGGTGATGCCCTCGAAGGCCACCACATTGACCCCGGCCTTCTTCAGCTCGGCGTCGACGCTGGTGGCGATGCCCTCGCCATACTGCTTCTTGTCATGCAGCACGGCCACGGCCTTGGGCTTGACCACGCCGGCAATGTACTTGGCCGCCGTCGGCCCCTGGTCACTGTCCAGGCCGATGGTGCGCAGCAACAGCTCGTAGCCGCGCTCGGTGATCTTGGGGCTGGTGGAGGCCGGGGTGATCATCAGTATGCCTTCGTCTTCATAGACATCCGAAGCCGGCAGGGTGCTGTCGGAGCACAGATGGCCGACCACGAACTTGATGCCGTCATTGACTATCTTGTTGGCCACCGCCACCGCCTGCTTGGGATCACAGGCGTCGTCGTACTGGACGATCTCCAGCAGCTTGCCCTTCACGCCGCCCGCCTTGTTCAGCTGCTCGCCGGCCATGGCGCCGCCGATGAATTCCATGTCGCCATACTGGGCCACCGGCCCGGTCTGCGGCCCGGCCAGGGCAATCCTGATGGTCTCGGCGGCACTCGCCTGACCGGCGACGCCAAAGAGTGCCACCGCCACTGCGGCCCCCAGCACCTGCTTGGTCCATTTGCTCATCTGTCATCCCTCTCGCTGTTGATGGTTCCGTGCTCGGCAGAGTGCCGCCCGGCGGCATTCCCCCGCTGTTTCTAACACCCGCCCCAGGTCAATACAAGAGCGGTGCCGCTGGCCGTGACCGCTGGCTTGGCCAAGCCGCCAGCATGCAACACCAGCAATGTCAGTCATCAGCAATTTATAGACCATGCATGCAGGCATCCGCCGTATTTATATCGATGGGGCGGCGGCGCACCCAGCCAATCGTATCGCTGGCCATGACACAGCCGTGCCGACGCATGTCAGCGCGGCGTTCCCCCCGACGGCCGGATGGGCGCCAGGGGGGATGCTCGCACAGGGGACTCGCACGCAGCGAAAAAGGCCCCCCAGGATGACGGCAAGGGATGCACCCATGCCCGCCTGTGGTACACTTTGCGCCACTTTATGGCATGCCGCGGGCGCTTCTGCGCACCAGGCCCCTCATCCCCAGCGCCTGCGGCGGCAGGCGGGCACCCAGCGAGGCACATTGCACATGATCATCGTTACTGGCGGCGCCGGTTTCATCGGCAGCAATCTGGTCAAGGCTCTGAATGAAGCCGGACACAAGAACATCGTCGTGGTGGACGATCTCACCGACGGCACCAAGTTTGCCAACCTGGTGGATCTGGATATCGCCGACTACCTGGACAAGGATGAGTTCATCGCCCGGGTGGTCTCGGGCGATCCCTTCGAGGAGTGGGACGAGATTGAGGTCATCTTCCATCAGGGCGCCTGCTCGGCCACTACCGAGTGGAACGGCAAGTTCGTGATGGAGGTGAACTACGACTACTCCAAGGACCTGCTGCACTTCTGCCTGGAGCGGGGCATCCCCTTCATCTACGCCTCCTCCGCCGCCACCTATGGCGGGCGCAACGACAACTTCATCGAGGAACGCCGCTTCGAGCAGCCGCTGAACGTCTACGGCTACTCCAAGTTCCTGTTCGACGAATATGTGCGCCGCCTGATGCCCACCACCACCAGCCAGATCGTCGGCCTCAAGTACTTCAACGTCTACGGCCCGCGCGAGAACCACAAGGGCAGCATGGCCAGCGTCGCCTACCATCTCAACAACCAGATGCTCAAGGGTGACAATCCCAAGCTGTTTGCCGGCTGCGACGGCTTCCCGGATGGCGGCCAGACCCGCGATTTCATCTACGTGGCCGATGTCTGCCAGGTGATCCTCTGGTTCTGGAAGCACTCGCAGCACTCGGGCATCTTCAACTGCGGCACCGGCCGCGCCGAGCCCTTCCAGGAAGTGGCCGAGGCGGTGATCCGCCACCACGGCCGCGGTGAGGTGGAATACATCCCCTTCCCGGACCACCTCAAGGGGCGCTACCAGAGCTTCACCCAGGCCGATCTGACCAAGCTGCGCGCCACCGGCTGCGATGTGTCGTTCCGCTCGGTCGCCGAAGGCGTGGCCGAATACATGGCCTGGCTGAACCAGTAATACTGTCCCGCCGGGGCCCGCCCGCCCCGGCCGCTTCGAGGAACCCGCATGAACATCCTGATGGCCCTCTCGCAGCTGGAGGTCACCGGCGCCGAGGTGTACGCCACCACCATCGGCAACCGGCTTATCGAGAAGGGCCACAGCGTCTGCTTCGTCTCCGACACCCTGACCAAGCCGGTGAACGGGCCCCTGTTCCGGCTGCGCTTCAACAGGCGCAGCATCCCGCGCCGCTTCTGGCATGTGGCCTACCTCGTCTGGCTCATCAAAAAGCACAACATCCAGCTGGTGCATGCCCACAGCCGCGCCTCCGGCTGGAGCAGTTATGTCGCCTGCAAGCTCACCGGCACCCCCATGGTCACCACTGTGCATGGCCGCCAGCCGGTGCATGCCTCGCGCAAGGCCTTCCATGCCCTGGGCCACACGGCGGTGGCAGTGTGCGAGGAGATCAGGCAGCAGCTCATCGACGCCCTGGGCGTGCCGGCCGAACAGATACGGGTCATCCGCAACGGCATCGAGACCGACAGGTTCGTGCCCGCCGCCCCGCCGACCAACGCCAAACCGGTGATCGCCATCGTCGGCCGCCTGACCGGCCCCAAGGGCGAGCTCTGCTACCGGCTGCTGGACGAGGTGCTGGATCTGCAGCGCTACCGGGTGCAGGTGGTGAGCGGCAGCCAGGTGAGCGCCCGCTTCGAGCGCTTCAAGGACAAGGCCGAGTTCATCGGCTACGTGGAGGACATGCCCAGCCTGCTGGCCGGCAGCGATCTGGTCATCGGCGCCGGCCGGGTAGCCATGGAGGCGCTGCTCTGCGCCCGCCCCACCCTGGCCATCGGCGAGGCCAGGGCCATAGGCGTGGTAACCGAGGCGAACCTCGACGCCGCCCTGGCCTCCAACTTCGGCGACATCGGCCCCACCGATCTCGACATCGACTTTGCCGCCCTGCCTGCGCTGATCGAACAGGGAGTGGCGCTGGGACAGAGTGCCACGGCGGTGCGCGAGCGGGTGCGGCAGGAATACGATCTCGATGCCGTGGTCGAGCGCCTCGAGCAGGTGTATCAGGATGCCTGGGTCGGCACCCGCCAGCGCGAGATACCGGTGCTCATGTACCACCGCTTCATCCGCGACGACAGCGAAAAGGGGGTGCATGGCACCTGGCTGCCGGTGGCGATGCTGGAAAAGCACCTACGGCTGCTCAAGCGCCAGGGCTTCGAAACCCTCACCTTCCAGGATCTGGCCGACAAGGGCTTCATTCATCGGCTGCAGCCGGGCAAGCGTTTCGTCATCCTGACGGTGGACGATGGCTATCGCGACAACCTGCTGCTGCTGCCGCTGCTGGAAAAATATGACTTCAAGGCGGTGATCTACGTGGTCACCGGCGAGGATCACAACCGCTGGGACGTGGAGGTGGCCGACAACCCCGACCGGCCGGTGCCGTTGATGAATGAGGATGAGCTCAGGCAGCTGGTCGCCAGCGGCCGGGTGGAGCTCGGCGGCCACACCCTCACCCATCCGCGCCTGAGCCAGCTGGACGAAGCACAACAGCGGCAGGAAATCGAGCAGAACAAGGCCCAGCTGGAAGCCATCACCGGCGCGCCGCTGCTCTCCTTCGCCTACCCCTATGGCGACTACGACGCCACCAGCAAGCGGCTGGTGCAAGAGGCCGGCTACCCGTTCGCGGTGGCCACCCACTCCGGCCCCCTGGCCCTGCATCAGGACCCCTACGCCATCCGTCGCATCGGCATCTTCCCGCGCACAGACGCATTCGGCCTCTGGCGCAAGGTGCGCGGCAACTACCTGTTCAAGAAGGTGAAAAACTGATGACCCCGTTGCTTTCGCTCAACAACCTGGTGCAGCTGGCGGTGTTCCTGTTCGGTGCCCTGTGCCTGACAGTGCCCAGTGGCTATTCGGTGGGCTTCTTTCTGCTGCTGGCGCTGGCACTGCCCTTCGTCTGGCGGCGCAGCTACTGGCAGGCGCTCTCCCCCAACGCCCGGATGCTGCTCTGGGTGTTTCTTGCCTTTTTTATCATTCAGGCCCTCTCCGTCTGGTGGGATGGCGGCCGGCTGCGGGAGCTGGACCGGCCCAGCCGCCTGCTGATGCTGACGCTGATGCTGCCGCTGCTGTGCCGCTATCGTCCCCGCTTCGAGATGCTGATGGGCGGCATTGGCCTCGGTGCCCTGCTGGCGGGCAGCATCGCCCTATACCAGAAGCTGGTGCTGGGGATGGAGCGGGCCTTGAGCAGCTTCAATCATCCCATCCAGAGCGGCGACATCAGCATGAGTCTGGGACTTATCTCCCTCTGTGGCCTGGCATGGGCTCATCAAAGCGGCCACCGCGGCTGGCAGTTCTTCCTCGCCGCCGCCGCCCTATCGGGCATGCTGGGTAGCCTGCTCTCGGGCTCGCGCGGCGGCTGGGTGCTGCTGCCGCTGGTGCTGCTGACCTGGTACCTGCTGTTTCGCAGCTGGTTTTCAAGAGGCCTCAAATTCGGACTGGCTGCCGGTCTGCTGACTCTGCTGATGGTGGTGGCACTGCCGCAGAGCGGCGTCGCGAACCGCCTCCAGCAGGCGCACGATGACGTGAGCCAGTACCTCTCCGGCGGCAACCAGCACAGCTCCCTTGGCATCCGCTTTCAACTCTGGCAAAGCGCCCTGCACAGCTTCGTCGACAAACCGCTGCTCGGCTGGGGCAATAACGGCATCCGCGAATCGCAGCGGCAGCAGGTCGAAGCGGGCAACCTGAGTCCGCATACCTATGAAATGAACTTCCACGCCCACAACCAGTATCTGGATGAGCTGGCCAAACGCGGCCTGATTGGCCTGGGCGCCCTGCTGGCGATATTCCTGCTGCCGCTGTTCGGCGCCAAACGCCTGCTGTCCGCCTCAGGTGCGTCAGTGCAGCACACGCTGGCCACCGCCGCCGTAGTCCATGTGCTGGCGACCATGGACTACAGCCTCAGCCAGGCCTTTCTTGGCCATAATTCGGGCATTGTCTTTTACCCTTTGCTGCTGGCGCTGTTGCTGCTGGCGGCCGAAACGCACAAGCCCTTGTGTGAAGCTGCGCACAACGGCTAGCATGCCGCACCCCCGTTGGATTCCCGCACGAAGAGGCTGTCCGTACCATGCATGTATTCGTCATCAACCTCGCCCGGTCGACCGACCGATGCCAGAAGATGCAGCAACAACTGGAGCGACTCGGGATCCCGTTCGAGTTCTTCGAGGCGGTCGACGGGCGGGCGGGCGTGCATCCGCTACTGAAAAAATATGACGCCCAAAAGCGTCTGCGGCGCAAAGGCCACCCGCTGATGCCGGGCGAGGTGGCCTGCTACGCCAGCCACTATGCCCTGTGGCAGCGGTGCCTTGAGCACAATGAACCCATTCTGGTCATCGAGGATGATGTGCGCCTGGGTGATGGCCTCGCAACCCTGCTGCCCCAACTACCCGATTTGCTGGCGCGTTACCCCTACCTGCGACTGGCGCGGCTTTTCGATGGCAGACGGCTGTTGCTCGAGCCGCTCGCAGAGCGGCGAAGCCTCTGCAAATATCTGGACAAACCCCGAGGCACCCAGTGCTATGCCTTGGCGCCGGCGGCCGCGGCCCGTTTTCTGGCCTACTCGGAGCGCTTCTACCTGCCAGTGGATGATTTCATGGACCGGGAATGGCGCCATGGCGTGCCGGCCCTGGGCATAGAACCCCCCGTCGTAGAGCATGAACATTTCAATTCCGAGATAGAAGACAGGGCCAAACCGGACATGAGCATAGGTGCGAAAATAAGGCGGGAGGCTTTCCGCACCTTGGATAGTGGGTTCAATCTAATCTACAGAACCCGTCGCTGGCTTTCTCGTAGCCGACGGCCTTGAGCCCCACTGTAACGAAAACCATGCCCGCAGCGGCCATGATGGGTCTGGCAATGCCATTGCTGGATGGCTTGCTCATATGATGCTCTCGGTGGTCATTCTAAGCGATCAGATCACCGAGAATGCAGATAGCTCCCTGATTTAGGCAACAAGGCCGCGTCACGTTGTTTTGCACACTTGGCGATGACGCATGGATTTACCGAGATGCGGCCGCTTCAGTAAAAACCACAAGATACTTAGTCTTTTCTTGTTTTTAAATGCCTTCAGCGCCTCCTTGATTACATATCTAAACTTAATAGCAGAAGCCGCAGCCCACCCGTAGTTCTTGCTTAAGAAATAAAATAGCGAAATATAAAATTCTTTTTCTATTTCAGCATTCCTATGCGTGCTCCCTCCACCAACATGTAAAACTTTAGCCATGGGCACATGCACTATACCGCCACCAATCCGGCTCAATCGCAAGCAAACATCCTCTTCTTCGCAATAAAGAAAATAGTTTGTGTCAAGCCCGCCTACCGCATTGAACATCTCCCGCCTGAAGAACATTGCAGAGCCGGAAACCATGGGAACGGAAATAGGCTGCTCATAGATCCTTTTCCGCTGAGGGTAACTCTCTGGCTTGAGCAAACGGCACAATCCGGCACCGAGCCACTGATTGGCCACGGTGGGAAAATAGTCGAATGCTGCCACATGGTTACCATTGCGGTCATGGCACTGTGGCACAGCCAGCGAAATTGATGGTTGAGACTCCATATATCCGAACAGCTCGGCCACCGCATCGTTCATTAAGGAACAGTCATTGTTCAACAAAAAAAGATACTTTCCTGAGGCAAAATTAACCCCAAGCATGTTCCCCAGCGCAAATCCGGTATTTTTTGTGCTTTCAAAAACCCGAATGCAGCCAGTACTCATCTCGGATAGACTTTCCTTCAGCATGGCTAGATCATCCGCGGCTGAGTTGTTGTCTACCACTATTATTTCATAGGCTATTTTTTCATTCGTATTTTCAATGATTGAGCTGATACAATTGACAGTATGCCGATGTGAATTGTAATTGATGATGACTATCGACACATCCATGGTGAAAAAATCTCCGATACCTATATAATACTGTCGAATATACCATACAGACATCTACTGGTTTCGTTAAGATATGAAAATCCTGGTCATAGGCCCCTCCTGGGTCGGGGACATGGTGATGTCCCAGAGCCTCTACATCACCCTCAAGCAGCAGCATCCTGGGGCCGAGCTGCATGTCATGGCGCCCAGCTGGTGTCTGCCGCTGCTGGCGCGCATGCCCCAGGTGGACAGGGCCATCAAGATGCCGCTGGGGCATGGCGAGTTGCAGCTGGCCACCCGCTGGCGCCTGGGGCGAGAGCTGAAAAAAGAGGGGTATCAGTGGGCCCTGGTGCTGCCCAACTCGCTGAAATCGGCGCTGATCCCACTGTTTGCCGGCATAGCGCGCCGCACCGGCTGGAAGGGCGAGAGCCGCTTCGGGATCCTGAACGATCTGCGCAGCAACAAGCGCGCCTTCCCGCTGATGGTGCGTCGTTACATGGCGCTGGCCTTCCCCAAGGCACAGATGAGCGGCGATAGTGCGCTGCCCGCCACCCCTTACCCGGCACTGTGCGTGGATACGCAGCAGCAGCTTGCCGCCCGGCAGCGGCTCGGCCTCGAAGAAAGCCGGCCGGTGCTGGGCCTCTGTCCGGGAGCCGAGTTCGGCCCCGCCAAGCGCTGGCCCGAGGCGCACTACGCCGACGTGGCTCGCCGCTGGATAGATAAAGGTGGTCAGGTGTGGATCTTCGGCTCGGCCAAGGACCAGCCCGTCGCCCAGGCCATCCGTGAAGCCCTGCCCGCCGAGCGTCAGGCGGGCTGCCATCTGCTGGCCGGCCAGACCAGCCTCACCGAGGCGATCGATCTGCTGGCTGCCTGCCAGGCGGTGGTGAGCAACGACTCGGGCCTGATGCACATCAGCGCCGCCGTGGGCACGCCGCTGGTGGCCGTCTATGGCTCCACCTCGCCGGGCTATACGCCGCCGCTGGGGGAGAAGGTGGAAGTGGTGCATACCGACATCGACTGCCGCCCCTGTTTCAAGCGCGAATGTCCGCTCGGCCATCTCAAGTGCCTGACCGAACTTGAGCCCGAGCGGGTCTGGCAGGCATTGCGGCAACTGGGGTAACACCGCTCAAGGATCCGCGCTCAACGGCACATACCGAGTTCGGACCTTGAAGTCCCCCCACGCCATCGCCGATACTGGCGCGCACTAGCCTCCACCGCCCGCGCCCGGGATCGTCCATGCTCTATCGCCTGCTCTACACCCTGCTCATCTATCTGGCCGCCCCGCTCGTCCTGTGGCTGCTCTACCGCAGAAAACCCGGCAAGCCGGGCTTTGGCACCCGCTGGCCGGAGCACCTGGGCTGGGTGCCCAGGCCGCGTTCACCCAGGCCGCTGTGGATACACACGGTGAGCGTCGGCGAGAGCATCGCCGCGGTGCCGCTCATCCGCGCCATCAAGGCGGCCCACCCCGAGCTGCCGCTGCTGGTCACCACCACCACCCGCACCGGCGCCGATCAGGTGGCGCGGCTGGGCGAGCTGGTCGAGCACCGCTACGCGCCGCTCGACTATCCCGGCGCCGTGGCCCGCTTCCTGAGGCGAGTTCAGCCCTGCGGCCTGCTCATCATGGAGACCGAGCTGTGGCCCAACTGGCTGGCGGCCTGCGGCAGGCGTCAGCTGCCGGTCGCGGTGCTCAATGCCCGGCTGTCGGAGCGCTCCTGCCAGCGCTACCAGAAGGTGCGCGGCCTGTTCCGCCAGCTGGCGCGTCCCTTGAGTCTCATCCTCTGCCAGCACCGGGAGGATGCGGCCCGCTTTCGGCGCCTCGGCGTGCCGGCAGAGAAACTCACCGTCACCGGCTCCCTGAAATTCGACATCCGCCTGGACGAGGCCAAGGTGGCCGAAGGCGAGGCCCTGCGCCGACAGCTGGGTGGCCGGCCAGTCTGGATCGCCGCCAGCACCCACCAGGGGGAGGACGAGCAGGTGCTGCTGGCCGCCCGCGAGGTACGGAAACATCTCCCGGATGCGCTGCTGGTGCTGGTGCCGCGCCATCCCGAGCGCTTCGATTCGGTGGCGACGCTCTGCCGGGAGAACGGCTGGACAGTGGCGCGCCGAAGCAAGGGCGAACGCATCGGCGCCGACACCCAGGTCTATCTGGGGGATAGCATGGGCGAGCTGCCGGCGCTGTTCCAGCTGGCCGAGGTCGCCTTCATGGGCGGCAGCCTGGTGCCGGTGGGCGGGCACAACCTGCTCGAGCCGGCCTCGCTGGGCAAGCCCTGCCTCATCGGCCCCCATTACTTCAACTTTGCCGACATCACCCGCCAGTTGCTGGAGCGCAAGGCGAGCCTGGTGGTGACGGATGCCGAGATGCTGGGGCGCACGGTGAGCGACCTGCTTGACGACGAGGCGCGCCGCAAACAGATGGGCATGGCTGCCTTCGACGTGGTGGCCGCCAATCAGGGCGCGCTGGCACGCACCCTGGCCGCCCTGCACCCCCTGCTCACCGGGGCCATGAGCCGACGCTCATGAGCGCCTAACCCAGAGTCTGGCGGTACCCCGCCAGCAGGGCCTCCCAGTCACTCGGCTGCCAGTGGAAGCCGGCATGCAGCCCCGCCTCCTTGACCAGCGAGCGGTGCAGGCGCGCCAGATTGGCCGCCTGCCAGGGGCCCGGCACACGGATGGCCCCCTTGTCGAAGTCGATGAGCCACACTTGCCCCGCCCCATCCAGCAGCAGATTGTGACTGTTGAGATCCGCATGATAACCCCCGGCCCGATGCAGGCGTGCAATCACGTTGCCCACCGCCTGCCACTCGGCCGCTCTCAGGGGGCGCTCCCTGAGAATGGCCACCAGATCCCGGGCATCGGCAATGCGCTGGATGAGGATGTCGGCCCGATAGAGGAGCCCCTGGCGCACCAGCCGTGCGGCGGCGGGGCGCGGCACCGGCAGGCCCGCCTCCCGCAGGCGCGCCAGCAACACGAACTCCGCCATGGCCCGACTGCGGGCCACCCCCGCGAACCAGAAGCGGTCGGCTATCAGTCGCCCGATGAGGCCGCCGCGCCAGTAATGACGCAGTACCAGCTCATGCTGGCCATCGCGCACAAACCAGGTCACCCCCCGCCCCCGGGACTGCCCCACCACGCCATCACGGGCCTGCCACCAGCCGGGATCGAAACAGTCGGCCGAGAAGACGGTAAAACAGGCCGGATCGTACCAGAGGCTCTGGTTTTGCAGCTGCAGCTGCTGCCAGTGGGACATCGTGATCACTCTTGTGCGGAAAGCGGGGCGCCATTTTACAATCCCGCCCCGAGTTTGCATAATGCCAACACCTGAACGCACTCCCGGCTGATGCCATGCCCCTGTTCCAGACTCCTCCCGACGCCCTCTGCCTGCTGCGCCTCTCCGCCATCGGCGATTGCGTCCATGCCGTGGCCCTGGTGCAGGCCATACAACGGCAGTGGCCGGCCACCCGCATCACCTGGATCATGGGCAAGCTGGAGGCGCGCCTGCTGGGCGATCTGCCCGGCGTCGAGGTGATCGCCTTCGACAAGGGGGCGGGCCTGGCCGGTTACCGGGCCGTGTGGCGGCAGCTCAAGGGGCGCCGCTTCGATGCCCTGCTGCACCTGCAATCAGCCATCCGCGCCAGCCTGCTGACCCTGGGCATCCGCGCCCGCCACCGCCTCGGGTTTGACCGCCAGCGCGCCTCGGACGGCCAGGGGCTGTTCACCAACCACAAGGTGCCTTCCCCCGCCTCGCCCCATGTGCTGGACGGCTTCATGGCCTTCGCGGCCGAACTGGGGGTGCAGGATCTGACGCCCCGCTGGCAGATCCCCACCTCACCGGAAGATGACGCCTGGGCCCAGACCACCCTGGGCGGCCGGCCGGCCCTGCTCATCTGCCCCGCCGCCAGCAAGGCCTACAAGAACTGGACCGCCGAGGGCTATGCGGCGCTGGCCGATCACGCTGCCCGCCGGGGATTGCAGGTGCTGCTCTGCGGCGGCCCCAGCCCGCTGGAGCGCCAGCTGGCGGCCGATATAGTCGCGCTTTGCAACGCGCCGCCCCGCAATCTGGTGGGCGACACCAGCCTCAAGCAGCTGCTGGCGCTCATCAGGCACGCCCGCCTGGTGCTCGGCCCCGACAGCGGCCCCCTGCACATGGCCACCGCCGCCGGCACCCCGGCGCTGGGGCTCTATGCCCACCATAATCCGCAGCGCACCGGCCCCTATCACTGCCGGGAGCAGGTGGTGAGCGTCTACCAGCCGCTGATGGAGCAGGCGACCGGCAAGCCGCTGGCCGAGCTGCCCTGGCGCAGCCGCCTGAAGGATGAGCAGGCGATGCGGCAGATCCGCCCCGATGCGGTCATCCACGCCTTCGAGGCGCTGCTGGCCACCTTGCCCCACCCCACCGCCGACAAGGAGCCGTCATGAGTCGCACCCGCCTGGCCGCCGTGCTGATCGTCCATAACGAAGAAGCCAACCTGCGCGCCTGCCTGCAAAGCGTCGCCGGCTGGGTGGATGAGATAGTAATACTCGACTCCGGCAGCGCGGATCGCACCCCCGAAATCGCGGCCGAATTCGGCGCCCGCTACGAGGTGGAGCCGCACTGGCAAGGCTACGGCCGCCAGCGCCAGCTGGCCCAGGAGCGGGTCAGCGCCGAGTGGTGTCTGTGGCTGGATGCCGACGAGCGGGTCACCCCCGAGCTGCGGGCCAGCATAGAGGCGGTGATCGCCAAGCCGGCCGGACGGCTGATCTACTCGCTGCCACGCCGCAACTGGGTCTTCGGCCGCTACCTGCGTCACTGCGGCTGGTACCCGGACCGGGTGCTGCGCCTCTACCCGACGACGCTCACCCGCTACAACGATGCCCTGGTCCATGAAAAGGTGGTGGTGGGAGCCAACATGCAGGTGGTGCCGCTGACGGGCGATCTGCTGCACCTGCCCTACCGGGATCTGGAGCACTACCTGGTCAAATCCGCCCGCTATGCCAAGGCCTGGGCCGATGGGCGCCAGGCCCGGGGCCAGCGCGGCTCCCTCTGGCAGGGCTTCGTGCATGCAGTGGGCTGCTTCCTGCGCATGTATCTGCTGCGATTAGGTTTTCTCGACGGCAAGCCGGGGCTGCTCATCTCGCTGCTCTCGGCCCACTCCACCTTCGTCAAATACGCCGATCTCTGGATCCGCACCCGCGCCGACGCGCGCCCGGACTAGCCCGCCCCCCCTCAGCGCAGCGCCGTCAGCGTCTGCTGAACCGCGGCCAGGGTGTGTGCCGCCGCGACCCCGCCCCCGAGGCGCACCGCCCGCTCGGCCCAGGGCAGGGCCGCGGCCGGCAGCCCCAGCTCCAGCAGCGCCTGGGCCAGGTTATTGGCCGCCACCGCCGAGCCGGGATGCTGCTCGGCCGCCTGGCGGAACCAGCGCACCGCCTGAGCCTTGTCGCCCGCCGCATAGGCACCGTTGCCGCTGCCGATGAGCGCCGTCAGGTTGGCAGGCCAGTGCCGGGCCGCCGCCTGGTAGGCGGGCCCGGCCGCATCCAGACCGGCGCTGTGCTCCAGATCCAGCGCCGCCATCAGATAACGCCCCTCGTCGGCCGCCAGCGGCAGCTGGCCCGGCGGCAGCACCAGCAGGGCCCAGTGATCACCCCGCGCCCACAGCCGCTCGAAGGTGGTCAGCGACCAGCGCTGATTGGCCTCGGCACCGGAATGCAGCAACAACTCGCCGGCCGCCAGATCGTAGCCGGTGACCACCACATAGTGCCACCTTGGCCACCAGTCGAAGGCCAGGTTGACCAGGGCGATGACGGGCCGTCCGGCCTGTACCTCGGCCAGTAGCCGGGGCAGGCCGGGATCGAGCACATAGGCCAGCTGCCCCTGACGGCGCGCCGCCACCGTCAGCTCCACCTGCAGCGAGCCGCCGCGCCCCGGCAGCAGCATCTGCTGCGCCAGCGCATCCACCGAGGCCTCCAGGGCCGGCGTCGCCGCGCGCCCCGCTCCGGCCTGCGCCGCCAGCACCATGGCCAGGGCGGCGGGGCCGCAGTACGCCTCCTGCTGGGCGATGAAGGGGACACTCAGTGCGCTGAAGGGGGCCAGGCGCGCCTGCTCTGCAGGCGACAGCGAAGAGCGGGAGGCACAGCCGGCCAGCCACAGCAGCAGCATGAGGCCCGCCACCTGGCGGGCCGAATGGGCGAGTCTCAACGGACGGCGCGGGTGAAGGGGAACACCTTGGTCAGGCCGAGAATGTCGGTCACCAGCAGTATGATGAAGATGGTGAACAGCACGCCGATGACGCCGGCACTGCCGGCCGCCGGGGCGCTGTCGATGCGCTGCGCCAGCTGATTGACCTCGGCGTCACTCATGGCCGCCACCCGCTGCCTGACCTGCGCCATGTCCACGCCCTGGACGGCGATCTGAGTGGCCACCTCCTCACGCGCCAGGAAATCCATCACCCGGGCACGCTCGGCAGACGGGGCGCTGACCGGCACCGTCGCCCGGGTCGGCATCAGGGCAGCATGGGAAGGAAAAGAGAGCCCCAGCATGCTGAGCACCAACAGCTGGGCAACGAGGGACATGTATCTTGTCATGGTCACATTCCTTATGGCTGAACCGTATTCCGGCGGGAATGAGTGCCGACCTTGCGGCCAACTCACGATCAAGAGTGTGGCTCAGCCGCCCCGGCTCTGCCACCAGGCGAGGACCTGACGCGCACAGGCCGGCATCTCCAGTTGCGCCATCTCCGACTCGCCCGCCCCGCCGGCGGGAGGCGCAAACGCCAGATGGCGACCGCCGCTGTTGAGCGGCTGCCAGCGCAGGGGGGTGGCCGAGCGCTTGGAGGGAAAGAAGCCGACGGTAGGCACATCCACGGCGGCCGCCAGATGCAGGGGACCGGTGCTGCCGGCGATGAAGAGCTCGGCATTGGCCAGTACCTGGGCAAAGCGGGCCAGCCCCTCGTCGGAACAATAGACAACCGCCTGGCCGCCGCCGGCCTGTATCTGCCCGGCCAGCGCCCGCGCCTGGGCCTCCTCGCCCGGGCCGGCGGTCAGAATGCAGGGGCAATCCGGGCGGGCCGCCTGCAGCGCCAGGATGAGCTCGGCATACTGACTCAGGGAGAGGTTGTTGGCCGAGCCGCCGCTGCCGGCGTGCACCATCAGCCACGGCTTGGCCGGATCGACCCCGAGGCGGGCCGCGGTATCGCCCCGGACTGTGGTCAGCAGGCCGGACTCGAAACGCAGGTAGGGTGCGGCAGGCTCGACGGGCTGGATGCCCCGGCGGGTGAGAAAGTGGCGGATCAGATCCAGGTTGTACTGGTATTCGGGCTTTTCGGAGCGGGAGCGACGCTGCGCCAGTCGGTGGCTGTAGAGCAGCTGGGCCAGCTTGGTGGCCGGTGCCAGCCGGTAGGGAATGCCGGCACGCCACAGCATCAGGGCGTTGCGGCTGTTGGAGAAGAGGGCAATGGCCGCATCGAAGCCGGCACCTTTGAGCTGCCTGGCCAGCGCCTGCTTGTCGGCCCGGCTGCCCTTGGCGCCCGGATCCAGTATCACCTCGTCTATCCAGGGGCAGAGCGCGGCCAACGGCGCCGTGTAGGCCGGCACCAGGGCCGTCACCCGGCAGTCCAGGGAGTGCTTGAGCATGGCGAAGCTGGGCCAGGCCAGCATGAAATCCCCGATCTTGTCGTTACGAACCACCAGAATGCGTTGCATACAAGCTTCCCTCACCCATGAAGGGCTTATTCTTCCCAAAGCCCATGCCATTCTCAAGCACACGACCGTATAATTTCCGGAGTTTTCGATTTTCAGGAACAGCACGATGCGCACCCGAGTCATCTTTCCCGGCACCTTCGATCCCATGACCCATGGGCATGGCGATCTGGTTGCCCGTTCTGCCAAGCTGTTCGACGAGGTGATACTGGCGGTGGCCATGAGCCCGGGCAAGCGGCCCCTGTTCGATTTGCCCGAGCGGGTCAGCCTGGCCGAACAGGTCTGTCGCCCCTACCCCAACGTGCGGGTGCTGGGCTTCAGCGGTCTGCTGGTCGATTTTGCCCGCGAGCAGCAGGCCAATGTGCTGGTGCGCGGCGTGCGCACCACCATGGACTTCGAGTACGAGGCCCAGCTGGCCGCCATGTACCGGCGCCTGATGCCGGAGCTCGAGATCGTCTTCCTGCCGCCGGCGGAGCAGAACGCCTTCGTCTCCTCGTCCCTCATCCGCGAAATCGTGCTGCATGGCGGTGACGTCAGCCAGTTCGTGAGCCCCGAGGTCAACCAGGCCATTCGCACCAAGCTCGGCCTCCCGCCCGCCTGAGCCCCGCCCTCAGCGCTGGCAGCACGGACAGAAGACGGTGCTGCGCTGCCCGAGCCGCAATGCTGCCAGCGGATGACCGCAGCGCGGACAGGGTCGACCGGCACGACCATACACCTTGAGCTCCTGCACGAAGTAACCCGGCCGGCCATCGGCGCGGGTGAAGTCGCGCAGCGTGGTGCCACCCTGAGCGATGGCCCGCTCGAGTACCGCCTTGACCTCGGCCACCAGCCGCTGGCACTCGGCCAGGGAGAGGCTGTTGCCGGGCCGGCGCGGATCGATGCCGGCAGCGAACAGCGCCTCATTGGCGTAGATGTTTCCCACCCCCACCACCAGTTGGCTGTCCATCAGCCAGGGCTTGATGGCGCCCTTGCGCCGCCGGCTGCGGGCATGCAGGTAGTCGCCGTCGAAGGCCGCGGAGAGCGGCTCCGGCCCCAGATGGACCAGCAGGGGATGGGACGCCGGATCGTCGCGGGTCCAGAGCAGGGCGCCGAAACGGCGCGGATCGTTCAGGCGCAGCAGCTTGCCGTTCGCCAGCTCGATATCCACATGATCATGCTTGTCCGGCGGCGTCCCCAGGGGCAGGATGCGCAGCTTGCCGGACATGCCCAGATGCAGGATGGCGGTGCCCAGCTCCGACTCCAGCAGCAGGTACTTGGCGCGGCGGCGTACCGCACGAATGGGCCAGCCCTCCAGATCCCGGATCTCGGCCGGCACGGGCCAGCGCAGGTTGGGGTTGCGCACCCGTACCCGGGTGACGGTCACGCCCAGCAGCCAGGGGCTGATACCCTGGCGGCTGACTTCCACTTCCGGCAACTCCGGCATCGGGCTTCCTTAGGCAATCCGGCTATGAGGAGGGCCAGTGTAACCGGGCAGACAGGCATAAAAAAACCCGGTAAAGACCGGGTTCTTTTGGAAAGGCTCAAGTGATTACTTGATTTTGCCTTCCTTGTAGATCACATGCTGGCGAACAACGGGATCAAACTTCTTGATCTCCATCTTCTCGGGCATGGTGCGCTTGTTCTTGGTCGTAGTGTAGAAGTGACCAGTACCAGCGCTGGAATTCAGGCGGATTTTCTCGCGTGCACCTTTAGCCATCAGTTATCTCCTTACACTTTCTCGCCGCGGGCACGCAGGTCGGTCAGGACCACGTCGATACCCAGTTTGTCGATGATGCGCATACCCTTGGTGGAAACGCGCAGCTTGACGAAGCGCTTCTCGCCTTCAACCCAGAAACGGTGTGTTTGCAGGTTGGGCAGGAAACGACGCTTGGTAGCGTTGTTCGCGTGGGAACGGTTGTTACCCACGATCGGACGCTTACCGGTTACTTGGCATACTTTAGACATGTCAGTCTTCTCCAAATCTTACTTCTGCTCGAGCATTTTTATCACCCCGCTGGCCGTGTTGCGGGGCACATAGAAGGCGGCATTTTATACAGGATTGCCTAGTGAAGATCAAGCAAAAGCCGGGCGCGGATCGACTCACAGCCAACCGCGCTCGGCAAAGGAGACGGTCACGCCGTCCCCGATCACCAGATGATCCAGCACCCGCACGTCGATGAGCTCCAGCACGGCGGTAATGCGCTCGGTCAGGCTGCGATCGGCCCGGCTCGGCTCCGCCACCCCCGAGGGATGGTTATGACAGAGGATCACCGCCGCCGCGCCATGCTTGAGCACCGTCTGCACTATCTCCCTGGGATAGACGCTGGCGGCATCCAGAGTGCCGTAGAACAGCTCGACGAATTGCAGCACCCGGTGCTGGTTATCCAGCAGCAACAGGGCAAACACCTCCTGGCCGCGGTCCCGCAGCCGGGCCTGCAGAAAACGCCGGGTGTGCTCCGGGCAGGTCAGGGCATCACCGCGCTGCAGCTGCTCGGCGAGAAAGCGGCGGCTCATCTCCAGCACCGCCTGCAGCTGCACGTACTTGGCGATGCCAAGGCCATGGGCGCTGCAAAAACCCGCCTGCTCGGCGGTCAGCAGGCCGCGCAGGGAGCCGAATTGCAACAGTAGCGTGCGGGCCAGCTCCACCGCGCTGCAGCCGGCCACCCCGGTGCGCAGAAAAATGGCCAGCAACTCGGCATCGCTCAGCGCCTCGGCTCCGCGCGCCAGCAACTTCTCCCGCGGCCGCTCGCCAACGGGCCACTCCTTGATTGACATCGCTCACCTCCCCGCATCCACTCGCCCCGTTAACCATAACAAAGGCCGAGGTCTCTCCCCGCCTGTCAGGTTGCACAGGGTGGGCATGCCCGACCGAGACACAAAAATGGCCCCGCTTTGCTGACCGGCCGGTGGCTTGTGCTATCTTAGACCGCTGGTGATTGGCCGTCGGAATCGAAACATGCAACTGAACAACAAACGAATATTGCTGGGCGTCAGTGGCGGCATCGCCGCTTACAAGAGCGCCGAGCTGGTCCGCCACCTGCGGGAACTGGGTGCCGAGGTGCGGGTGGTGATGACCCGCTCGGCCGAGGAGTTCATCACCCCCCTGACCTTGCAGGCGGTCTCCGGCAACCTGGTCTCCACCAGCATGCTGGACCCCCGCGCCGAAGCCGGCATGGGCCATATCGAACTGGCCAAGTGGGCGGATCTCATCCTGATCGCCCCCGCCACCGCCAACCTGCTGGCCCGGCTGGCGGCCGGCATGGGCGATGAGCTGCTGACCACCCTCTGCCTGGCCAGCCCTTCGCCGCTGGCGGTGGCCCCGGCCATGAATCAGCAGATGTATCAGCATCCCGCCACCCAGGCCAATCTGGCCACCCTGAGCGCACGCGGCGTGCAGGTCTGGGGGCCGGGCATCGGCAGCCAGGCCTGTGGCGACGTGGGCCCGGGTCGCATGCTGGATCCGCTGGAGCTGGTCGAGCGTAGCGTGCAGTTCCTGGCCGCGCCCCGTCATCCGGAGCTGAAGATCCTCATCACCGCCGGCCCCACCCGCGAGGCCATCGATCCGGTGCGTTTCCTCAGCAACCACAGCTCCGGCAAGATGGGCTTCGCCCTGGCCGAGGCTGCCGCCGAGCTGGGCGCCCAGGTCACGCTGGTCGCCGGCCCCGTGGCCCTGCCGACCCCCGCCGGCGTCACCCGCATCGACGTGGAGAGCGCCCTGCAGATGCGCGATGCCGTCATGGCCAATCTGCCCGGGCAGACGGTCTTCATCGGCTGCGCGGCGGTCGCCGATTACCGGGTGGCCGAGGTGGCGCCCCAGAAAATCAAGAAGCACGCCGATGAGATGCACCTGCAGCTGGTGAAAAACCCCGACATCATCGCCGAGGTGGCGGCCCGCCCGGACAAACCCTTCGTGGTCGGCTTCGCCGCCGAGACCGAGGCGCTGGCCGAGCATGCCCGGGACAAGCTGACCCGCAAGGGGCTGGATCTCATTGCCGCCAACGACGTGGCCCGCGCCGGCCAGGGCTTCAATGCCGAGCACAACGCCCTGACCCTGTTCTGGGCCCATGGCCAGCTCGATCTGCCGCTGACCGGCAAACGCGAACTGGCGCGCCAACTGCTAACCCACATAGTGAAGAGCTGTCACCATGAAACCCATTGAACTGAAGATCCTCGACCCGCGCATCGGCCAGGAATTCCCGTTACCGGCCTACGCCACCCCCGGCTCCGCCGGCCTGGATC
Organism: Aeromonadaceae bacterium; assembly: GCA_041595355.1. GTDB lineage: Bacteria > Pseudomonadota > Gammaproteobacteria > Enterobacterales > Aeromonadaceae > JBFHKO01. The sequence goes on along the minus strand of JBFHKO010000007.1, from coordinate 4,499 downwards.
TGCGCGCCTGTCTGGATGAGCCGCTGTTTCTGGCCCCCGGAGAAACCCAACTGCTCCCCACCGGGCTGGCCATCCATATCGGCGATCCGGGCCTGTGCGCCACCATACTGCCGCGCTCCGGGCTTGGTCATAAGCACGGCATAGTGCTCGGCAATCTGGTGGGACTCATCGACTCCGACTATCAGGGCCAGCTGATGGTCTCGGTGTGGAACCGCGGTCAGGACGGCTTCACCATCCAGCCCGGCGAGCGCATCGCCCAGCTGGTGTTCATGCCGGTGATACAGGCGCAGTTCGAACTGGTGAGCGATTTCGACACCAGCGAGCGGGGCGAGGGCGGTTTCGGCTCCTCGGGCCGCCACTGATTGGACAGGGAGCCGCCGCAGCGGCTCCCGACAGGATTCGGCTTTATTCGACTCAGGGAAGAGAGTGACATGGCGGATCAGAATAGCCTTCACAGGCGCGAGCAAATCTTGCAGGCCCTGGCCCAGATGCTGGAACACCAGGCCGGGCAACGCATCACCACCAAGAGCCTGGCGGCGACGGTCGGTGTCTCCGAGGCGGCCCTCTACCGCCACTTTCCCAGCAAGGCGCGCATGTTCGAGGGGCTCATCGACTTCATCGAGCAGACCCTGCTGTCGCGCATCAACCTGATCCTCACCGAGGAGAAGGAGACCCTGGCCCGCTGCGAGCACATAGTGCAGCTGCTGCTCACGTTTGCCGAGCGCAACCCCGGCATCACCCGTATCCTGACCGGCGACGCCCTGCAGGGCGAACACGAACGGCTGCGTACCCGCATCACCCACATGTTCGACAAGATAGAGAGCCAACTCAAGCAGGTGCTGCGCGAGCGCAAGCTGCGCGAGGGCACCGGCTTCCTGATGGATGAAGCACTGCTGGCCAACCTGCTGCTGGCCTATGTGGAGGGGCGCCTCAGCCAGTTCGTGCGCAGCCAGTTCCGGCTGTCGCCCATCGCCCACTTCGAGACCCAGTGGCGCTTCATGCACAATCAGCTGCTGCAAAGCTGATCCCGGCCTGCCAGCGTCCCCGGCTCCGGCACGCCGTCACAACTGCAACAAGGAGATCAGAATGGAAACCGAAATCCTCGACACGGCCACCGACTGGCTGACCAACAATCAGGGATTGATCATCGAGTATGCCGTCAACCTGAGCGCCGCCCTGCTGACCCTGGTCATCGGCTATATCGCCGCCGGCCTGCTGAGCGGCGGCCTCACCCGGCTGCTGACGGCCCGCAAGGTGGACAAGACCATCACCGGCTTCGTGGGCAACCTGGTGCGCTACGCCATCCTGGCCTTCGTCATCATCGCCGCCCTGAGCCGCATCGGCGTCCAGACCGCCTCCTTCGTGGCCATCATCGGTGCCGCCGGCCTGGCCGTCGGCCTGGCGTTGCAGGGCTCGCTGGCCAACTTCGCCGCCGGTGTGCTGCTCATCGCCTTCCGCCCCATCCGGGCCGGTGAATATGTGGAGGTGGCCGGCACGGCAGGCACGGTGCAGACGGTGCAAATCTTCACGACGGTGCTGACCACGCCGGACAACAAGATGGTGGTGGTGCCGAACGGCAATGTACTCAACGGCAATGTCGTCAACTACTCGCGCATGCCCACCCGGCGGGTCGACATGACCTTCGGCATCGGCTACGGCGCCGACCTGCTGCTGGCCAAGCAGATACTGACGCGGCTGGTGCAGGCGGATGCACGCATCCTCACCGAGCCCGGCTACACCCTGGCCGTGGGGGCACTGGCCGACTCCTCGGTCAACCTGGTGCTGCGCACCTGGGTCAACTCGGGTGATTACTGGCCGGTCTTCTTCGACATGCAGGAGCAGGTGAAGCTGGCCTTCGATGCCGAGGGTATCGAGATCCCCTTCCCGCAGCTCTCGGTGCACCTGCCCGGCTCCCCGGCCTGAACCGGCAACGCCACAGACAAAAAAGCCGCTCCTGTCGAGCGGCTTTTGTTTTTTCCCACCGGCATCAGATGCCGTACTGGGCCCGGTAGGCGCGCACCTGCTCGAGGTGTGCGGCCAGTTCCGGCTTCTCTTCCAGATAGCGCACCAGATCGCCGAGGGTGACGATGGCGATCACCTTGGCGCCATAGTCGCGCTCCACCTCCTGGATGGCGGAGAGCTCGCCCCGGCCCTTCTCCTGACGGTCCAGGGCGATGAGCACCCCGGCCAGCTCGGCCCCATTGGCCTGGATGAGGCTCATGGACTCGCGGATGGCGGTGCCGGCGGTGATGACATCATCCACCAGCATGATGCGCCCCTGCAGCGGGCTGCCCACCAGGTGGCCGCCTTCGCCATGGTCCTTGGCTTCCTTGCGGTTGAAGCACCAGGGCAGATCGCGGTCGTGGAGCTCGGCCAGCTGCACCGCGGTGGCGGCGGCGATGGGGATGCCCTTGTAGGCCGGACCGAACAGCACGTCGAATTCGATGCCGGCATCCATCAGGGCGGCGGCATAATAGCGGCCAAGGCGCGCCAGATCCCGACCCGAGCTGAACAGGCCGGCATTGAAGAAGTAAGGGCTCTTGCGACCGGACTTCAGGGTGAATTCACCAAACTTGAGCACCTGTTTTTCCAGGGCAAACTCGATAAATTCGCGCTGATAGGCTTTCATGATCTCTCCTTGTAGATGGAATGGCTGCGACATGGCGGCCCGGGGCTCACCATGCCAAGGGCTCAGGCGTCGGCCAGGGCCTGTTTCTGCGCCTCGATGATGGACTCGATGCCCTCGCGGGCCAGCCCCAGCAGCTGGATCAACTCCTCCTGGCTGAACGGCTCACCCTCGGCGGTGCCCTGCACCTCGATGATCTTGCCGGTCTCGGTCATCACCACGTTCATGTCGGTCTCGGCACTGGCATCCTCGACATATTCGAGATCGCAGATGAGGTCGCCGCAGTGCACCCCCACCGAGACGGCGGCGATCAAATACTTGAGGGGATCGGTCTTGAGCATCCCCTTGCTGCGCATCCAGCCAAGGGCATCCACCAGCGCCACGCAGGCACCGCTGATGGCGGCGGTACGGGTGCCGCCGTCGGCCTGTAGCACGTCGCAGTCCACGGTGATGGTGTATTCACCCAGCGCCTTCAGGTCCACCGCCGAGCGCAGGGAGCGGGCGATGAGCCGCTGTATTTCCAGGGTCCGGCCGCCCTGCTTGCCGGAAGCCGCCTCGCGCTGCATGCGCGAGTGGGTCGAGCGCGGCAGCATGCCATATTCGGCCGTGATCCACCCCTGGCCCTTGCCTCTGAGAAAACGCGGCACCCCCTCGGTCACGCTGGCATTGCAGAGCACCCGGGTATGGCCGAATTCGACCAGCACCGACCCCTCGGCATGGCTGGTGAAATGACGAGTAATGGTGACCTGCCGCAACTGGCCTGGGCTTCTTCCGCTGGGACGCATAACATTTCCTGCACAATAAATGAGGCTGTGATTATAGGGCATAGCCCCGCCAATTCACATCGGCCAGCATGGCGAGCGCCGGAGGGCGCATTTTACTGACGCTCCGGCCGACGGCCGCTATAATCGGGGCTGTTTTTTCATCACCAGTGAGACGCACATGATCCACAGTATGACCGCCTATGCCCGCAAGGAGTTCAAGGGGGAATGGGGCACTGCGGTGTGGGAGATCCGCTCCGTCAACCAACGCTACCTGGAAACCTACCTGCGTCTGCCGGAGCAATTCCGCGGGCTGGAGCCCCTGCTGCGCGAACGCCTGCGCAAGCGCCTGGAGCGCGGCAAGCTCGAGTGCAGCCTGCGCTTTGACAGCCAGGCCCAGTCCGGCCAGTTGCACATCAATGCCGAACTGGCCGAACAGCTTATCGAGAGCGCCCTCTGGGTCATCGACAGGGCCGGTCAGGGGCAGCTCAACCCCGTCGACGTGCTGCGCTGGCCCGGCGTCATGGCCGCCGAAGAGCAGGACATGGATGCCCTCAACGGCACCCTGCTGGGCGGCTTCGATGTGGTGGTGGATGAGTTCGTGCTGGCCCGCCAGTCCGAGGGCGACAAGCTCAAGGCCCTCATCGAGCAGCGGCTGGTGGGCATCCAGGCCGAGGTAAGCAAGGTGCGCGCCCACCTGCCCCAGATACTGGAGTGGCAGCGGCAGAAACTGGTCGACCGGCTGGCGGATGCCAAGGTGGAGCTGGATCCGGCCCGCATCGAGCAGGAGCTGCTGCTGCTGGCCCAGAAGATGGACGTGGCCGAGGAGCTGGATCGCCTGGAGACCCATATCGGCGAAACCCGCAAGATACTGGCCAAGGGCGGCGCCTGCGGTCGGCGCCTGGACTTCATGATGCAGGAGTTCAACCGCGAGTCGAACACCCTGGGCTCCAAGTCCATCAATACCGAGATCACCCAGGCCGCCGTGGAGCTGAAGGTGCTCATCGAGCAGATGCGCGAGCAGATCCAAAACATCGAATAGTTTTTTTACCCGCCCAAGAATGTCTTAAAAGCCCTGTTATTTGCTTGTAAATACAGGGCTTTTTATTTTT
>JBFHKO010000006.1:0-32764 GCA_041595355.1 Aeromonadaceae bacterium | reverse complement strand
GCCTATGGTGGCGGTGCCGACAAATTGCAGCCGTGCGTTGTTGGCCAGCAGCGCCCGATTGACCCGGGTCACCGAGCGCACCAGCAGCACATCGGCATCGGCTACCTGCTCGGCGCTCATACTCCGCCCCGGCAGACGTACCACCTCGCCCAGTTCGGCGAACAGGCTTTCGGCCAGCGGCATGTTTTCATCGATGACAAATTTCATGAAGCATCACCTCGTATCGAACCCGCGAAAAAAACGGGGCGCCTGCGCGCCCCGTTTCGGGATGAAACTGCTCTACCCGGGCATCACCCCTTGAACTTGCTGAATACCAGGGTGGCGTTGGTACCACCAAAGCCGAAGCTGTTGGACATGACGGTGTTCAGCTCTGCTTCCTCGTACGCGGTGACGATGGGCAGGCCGGCCGCCTTCTCATCCACAGTATCGATGTTGATGCTGGGAGCGATGAAGCCGTGCTCCATCATCAGCAGGCTGTAAATGGCCTCGTGCACACCGGCGGCGCCGAGAGAGTGACCACTCATGGCCTTGGTGGCGGAGATCTTGGGCGCCTGGTCGCCAAACACGGCGCGAATGGCTTCCAGCTCCTTGACATCACCCACCGGGGTGGAGGTGCCATGGGTGTTCAGGTAATCGATGGGCGCATCCAGATTGGCCATGGCCTGGCGCATGCAGCGCACGGCGCCTTCGCCGGACGGTGCCACCATGTCGTACCCGTCGGAGGTGGCGCCATAACCGGTTACCTCGGCATAGATCTTGGCGCCACGCGCCAGGGCGTGTTCCAGCTCTTCCACCACCAGAATACCGCCGCCACCCGCGATGACGAAACCGTCGCGATTGGCGTCATAGGTACGGGAAGCCAGCTCCGGCGTTTCGTTGTACTTGCTGGAGAGGGCACCCATGGCATCGAACAGACAGGCCATGGTCCAATCCAGCTCTTCACCGCCACCGGCGAAGACCACATCCTGTTTGCCCAGCTGGATCTGCTCTACCGCATTGCCGATGCAATGCGACGAGGTGGCGCAGGCAGAGCTGATGGAGTAGTTGACGCCCTTGATTTTGAAGGGGGTCGCCAGACAGGCCGAAATGGTGGAAGACATGGTGCGCGGCACCATGTAGGGACCGACGCGACGCACCCCTTTCTCGCGCAGGGTATCGCAGGCCTCCAGCTGATTCTTGGAGGAGGCACCACCGGAGCCGGCCACCAGGCCGGTACGCTCGTTGGAGATCTGCTCCTCAGTCAGGCCCGCATCGGCGATGGCCTGCTGCATGGAGAGGTAGGCATAGGCGGCGGCCTCACCCATGAAACGCAGAATCTTGCGATCGATCAGCTCCGAGACGTCCAGCTTGATGTTGCCCCAGACCCGGGAGCGCAGGTTATATTGCTCAAACTGGTCGGAATAGGTGATACCGGACTGGCCTGCCTTCAGGGAGGCCAGGACTTCGGCGACGTTATTGCCCAGGCTGGAGACGATACCGATGCCGGTAATGACTGCTCTTCTCATCAAATGTGTTCCAGTTAGTATAGATAGACCTTTTGGCTAGTTTACTCTTTATCGCCTGCACAACTGGTCTGCTTTCACGTAGAATCGCCGCGCTTTTGTGAGCCTGACGAGGTAACTGTGACCCACGCATCCCTGCCCCAAGCACGCCCGGACTGGAACGAGGCGGGCATGCCGGTCTCCGGCGAATTCGGCGATGTCTATTTCTCCGATGACAATGGCCTGCACGAGAGCCGGCATGTCTTCCTGCACCACAACGGCCTGCCCGAGCGCTGGCCGGCCCATGACAAGCCGCTGTTCGTCATCGGTGAAACCGGATTTGGCACCGGCCTCAACTTCCTCGCTGTCTGGCAGGCCTTTCGCGCCCACCTGGCCGGCAACCCGGTTGCCGGCGCGCGCCGGCTCCACTTTGTCAGCTTCGAGAAATACCCGCTCGAGCACGCGGATATGGCCCGAGCCCTGGCGGCCTGGCCGGAGCTGGCGCCAGAGGCTGAGCAACTGCTCGCCCAGTATCCGCTGCCCCTGCCTGGCTGCCACCGTCTGCTCCTGGGTGAAGGGCGGGTCAGCCTGGATCTCTGGTTCGGCGACATTCACGACACCCTGGGCGAGCTCTGGCAGCCCGCCGGCGGCCTCATGGATGCCTGGTTCCTGGACGGTTTTGCTCCCAGCAAGAATCCCGACATGTGGACCCAGCCCCTGTTCGAGGGTCTGGCTCGCCTGGCGCGACCGGGGTCCACCCTCGCCACCTTCACCGCCGCCGGCTTCGTACGCCGCGGCCTCAATGCGGCCGGCTTTCACATGCAACGCGTCAAGGGCTACGGCCGCAAGTGGGAGATGCTGGCCGGACGGCGCGAAGGCCCGCCGCTGCCACCGCCCGGGCCCGCCTGTTACCAGCGTGCGCCAGCCCTGGCAACCGGACGCATCACCGCCATTCTGGGCGGCGGCATCGCCTCGGCCAGTCTGGCCCTGGCGCTGGTACGCCGCGGCCAGCCGGTGCAACTATTCTGCGCCGATGCCCAGCCGGCCGGGGGCGCATCCGGTAATCGCCAGGGTGCCATCTACCCGCTGCTCAATGGCGAGCATGACCCCCTCTCCCGCTTCTATGCCGCGGCCTTCGGCTTCGCCCGCCGCACTCTTGACCAGCTGGCAAACCACCGCTCGTTTGCCCACGCCTGGTGCGGCGTGCTGCAGCTGGGCCATGATGACAAATCATGCCGCAAGCTGCACAAATTGCTCGCCGGCGGCTTCCCCGCCGAGCTGGTCCGGCCGCTGGATGACGAGGCTCGCGACCGGACAGCCGGCCTGCCCCTGAGCGGCGAAGCGCTGCTCTACCCCCAGGGTGGCTGGGTCAATCCCGCCGAGCTGACCCAGGCGCTGCTGGACGAAGCCCAGGCCAGCGGCCTGCTGGAACTGCGGCTGAACAGTCCCATCCGCCAGCTGATATCCCAGGATGACGGCTGGTGCCTCGAAGAGCAGACGGGCCGCCAGCACGAGGTCGGCAATCTCATCATCGCCACCGGCCATGCCTGCACCGCCTTTGCCCCGTTGGCCGCGCTGCCCCTGACCCCGGTCCGCGGACAGGTGAGTCACCTGGATAGCTGCCCGCCGCTGACCAAACTCAGGACGGTACTCTGTTACGAAGGTTATCTGACCCCGGTCCACGAGGGGCTGCACTGCCTCGGCGCCAGCTACGGCCGCAATCAACGCGATCTTGCGCTGCGAGAGGAGGAACATGCGGATAACCATGCCAAGCTGCTGCGCAGCCTGCCGGACAGGGACTGGCCCATGACACTGGCGCCGCATGCCGGCCGGGTGGGTATTCGCGCCGCAGTGCGCGATCATCTGCCGCTGATGGGTGAGGTACCCGATGTAGTGGCACTGGAAACCAGCCTGGCTGGCACGCCACCGGGCGAACTGGCGCACAGGCCAACGCCGGTATGGCCTGGTCTCTATGTGCTGGGCGGGCTGGGTTCTCGGGGACTCTGCTCGGCGCCGCTGCTCGGCGAGTCGCTCGCCAGCCAGCTCTGCGGCGAACCACTGCCCCTGGACGTCTCACTGCTGCAGGCTCTGGCACCCCAGCGCTTCTGGCTGCGCCCGGCCTTGCGCCGGCGTGGCCCCTGACGCGGAGCTCCGGGCAGCCAGGATACCGTGGCCGGGTTCAGGGCTCCCCGGGTAGCGTCATGCCCAGGTGCCGGCCGCTGCCGGTTTCGGTCTGGTAACGGCGAACCTGCTGGCGCGCCGCCTCCAGCTGCTGCCGGCCCAGGGTATCCGCCGCCTGCCGCAGCGCCAGACAGGAGGGATTGACCGGTAGCTGGGCGATGCCCTGACCTATGGCCTGGCTGGCCTGCACCACTATCTCCTTGTGGCGACTCTCATACTCCAGCATGGCGCCCAGAAAGCGATTCCAGTTACCCTGCGCCTCGGCGGGCAGGCGGCTGAGCTGCAGCCAGTTGGGCATCTGCACCTCCACTGCCGTTTGCACGCGGACGCCGAACAGGTGGCAATAGTCCGACTGCTGGTTGAGATCCAGCTGCCAGTTCACCTTGTAGATGGCCTTGCCGATGCTGCGGCGGCCACTGGGGGTCAGGGGCGCCTGCCGCACTATGCTGGCGGGCAAGGCGGCGGCATCAGTGGCATCCAGGCTGTAGAAGTTGACGCTCACCTTGACCCTGGGGTCGACCTTGACATCCTTGTAGTGCGCGGGCACCTCGGCATTGGCACCCTGTAGCGTCAGCTGGCTCAGCAGGGCCAGTCCCATCCATCCGAACCGCATGCTCCGGTCACTCCTTGTCCCGTTGGCGCGACGACAAAAATGGCGGTGGATTGCCGGCCGTCACATCGCGCCCAGCATATCACAGCCCCCGGCTCATCGAAGAGCCGATTCTGTGATCTCCCTGCGAGTAAATACATCAAAAGCTTGCTTTTTTCAGTGTGTAAATTAGGCAAATGACGCCAGGGCACCTGACTTTGTCGGTCAGGCCTAGTATAGTGCGAACAGGTACCTACCACCCCATCCAGACTCGCATAAGGGGACTCAATGATCACCGCCCACATGCTGCGCAACAAGGTCCTGGAACTGGTGACGTTGACGCCAAACGACGTCCTGCCACCCAATACCATCTGGCTCGATGCCTACAAGCCTGACGAAACCGAACGAGAATGGCTGCAGAGCCTGTTTCTGGAGGAAGTACCGGAAGAAGAAGAGCTGGACGAGATCGAGGCGTCCGCCCGCTTCTATTGGGATACCGACGGCCTGCACATACTGTCGCTGTTTCCCCAGCGTATCGGCGGCGAAACCCGCGGCGTCAACATGTCCTTCACTCTGCGCAACAACCTGCTGATCAGCCTGCGTGAAGAGGACATCGGCGTGGTGCGCCTGCTGCGCCACTACCTGCGCCATGACAGGGTCGAGATCACCGATGCCATGGATGTGCTGCTGGAGCTGCAGGATCTCAAGGTAGAGTACCTGTCGGATCTGATCGAAGATGGCTACACCACCCTGGAAGCCACCTCCGAGCAGGTACTGAGCGATGAGCAGATCTACGAGATGCTCAAGGAATTGATGGATCAGGAAGAGACCAACAGCCAGATCCGTCTCGCCCTGCACGATACCCGACGCGCGCTGCGCTTCCTGCGCCGGACCCTGCGCCAGCAGCTCAGCAACGAGCAGCGCAAGGCCATCGAGGAGATACTGCACGATATCGAATCCCTGCTGCCGCACACCCAGTTCCTGTTCGACAAGATCAACTTTCAGCTGGAAGCCGCCATGGGCTTCACCAACCTGCAGCAGAACAAGGTGATCAAGATCTTCTCGGTGGCGGCCGTGGTGTTTCTGCCACCGACCCTCATCGCCAGCATCTACGGCATGAACTTCGGCCGCATGCCGGAACTGGAATGGCAATTCGGCTACCCGCTCTCCATTGGCCTCATGCTGCTGTCGGCCTTTGGCACCTATTTCTTCTTCCGCCGCAAGGGCTGGCTCTGATCCCGAAGCCACCCAGCCACTCCGGCTTGGGCCGGCCGCTCGGCTGAACAAAACGACCGGCCCGGGCCCCCTGCCCTGCCGGTCGCCCTGGTCGGTCATCCACGCCATCCTCCCCCCAACGGGATCAGCCGCTGCGCCAGGCATCCGTTATCGAAGCGCCAAACAGCGACGCAAGGACTGACCAGGATCCGGGCAGGTTGCCGGTACCCTGCGGAATGCTCATCGCCACCTCGGCGCAACGCTCGCGATCGAAGGTTTCGTGCGTCAGCTCCTGATAGATGGTGATGCTTATGGTTCGAAACGCTATGTCTTTGAGCCTGTCCACCGCTTAATCCCCCACGTGGCGTCCATTGCCCGAGTATACGCCACGCGAGCGCGCAAACCAGGCCGCCGTTGATGAACCATGATCCAGGCCAAGCTCCAAATGGAATTATTTTATGGCTGACTGTGGGACCAGCCCCAACGAACTGGGGAAATAAAGCATCGCCAAAGCGGCGCTTCATGAGGCTCTATGAAGTGAAGGTCGTGGTGTCAACAAGCGCCATGGCGTGTACACTCTTGGCGTAACGGTGTCCCCTCGCTGAACACACAATCAGGACAGGACAGGCGCGCAACCGTGCGCAGATGCGGACCATGCCGGGCCGCCAGGCCCGGGCATCGCGGTCGATTCCCGATATAAATGAAACCTAACCTATTGGTAATGATGAATAAATCTGTAAACAGCGGCTCGATGGCGGCAGGTGTGGAACAGCCCACCTTCTACTTTCATGACTACGAGACCTTCGGCATCCATCCCGGGCGCGACCGGCCGGCGCAGTTTGCCGGCATCCGCACCGATGCCGATCTCAACCCCATCGGCGAACCCCTGAGCCTCTACTGCCAGATGCCGGCGGATTACCTGCCCCAGCCCGAGGCCTGCCTCATCACCGGCATCACGCCGCAGCTCGCCAACCAGCGCGGAGTCAACGAAGCCGAGTTCATCCGCCGCATCCACGCCCAGTTTGCCCGGCCCGGCACCTGCATTCTCGGCTACAACAACCTGCGCTTTGATGATGAGGTGACCCGTTACACCCTCTACCGCAACTTCTACGATCCCTACGCCTACAGCTGGCAAAATGGCAATTCACGCTGGGATCTGCTGGATCTGGTGCGCGCCTGCTATGCCCTGCGCCCGGAGGGCATCCAGTGGGTGCATGACGAGGATGGCAAGCCAAGCTTCAAGCTGGAACGGCTGACCCAGGCGAATGGCATAGGTCACGAACAGGCCCACGATGCGCTCTCCGATGTGCATGCCACCATCGGCCTGGCCAGGCTCATACGCAAGGCTCAACCCAAACTGTTCGACTACCTGTTCCATCTGCGCAACAAACACAAGGTCAAGGCGCTCATCGATGTCATCGGCATGAAACCGCTGGTGCATGTCTCCGGCATGTTCTCTCCCTGGCAGGGCTGTGTCAGCTGGATAGCGCCCTTGGCCTGGCATCCGGACAATGCCAATGCGGTGATAGTGGTGGATCTGAATCAGGATGTGAGCCCCCTGATCGAGTTGTCGGCCGAGGCGATCCGCGCCCGCCTCTACACCCGCCGCGATGAGCTCGGCGACGCCCTGCCCATCGGGGTCAAACTGGTGCATATCAACAAGTGTCCGGTACTGGCGCCGGCCGCCAGCCTCGGCGAGCAACGGGCCGAGACGCTGGGCATCGATCGCGCACGCTGTCGCCAGAGTCTGGATCGGCTGCGCCAGCACCCGGAGATCCGCGAAAAACTGACCGCCGTGTTTGCCGAGCCGAAGGTATTCGATGCCGAGCAGGATGTGGAGCTGCGGCTGTATGACGGCTTCATACCCCAAGGTGACAAAGCGGCCATGGAGCTGGTACGCACCAGCTCCCCGGAGCAATTGGCCAGCCAACGCTTTCGCTTCAGCGATCCGCGCCTGCCGGAACTGCTGTTTCGCTATCGGGCACGCAACTTTCCCCACAGCCTGACTCCCGAGGAGCTGCGCCGCTGGCGCCAGCACTGTGCCGACGCCCTGCAACGCCAGGCTGATCCCTTCGTGTTGCAGCTGGAGTTGTTGCTGGAGAGCCACGCCGGTGACAGCGGCAAGCTGCCGGTGCTCAAGTCGCTGGCGCACTACCTGCAAAGTCTGTAGGCAGGCCTGCCGCCGCGCTTGCGCGGCCGGCCTCCTTTCAGGCATGCTCATCCCTTTGCCAGATGAGGCCAGTCTGCATCATGACCCTGCTCGATACCGCCCGCCAGGTGGCCCAACGCGCCCACGCCAGTGGCGATCTGCTCAGCCTCCCCAGTCGGACCCTGGCGGTGGAAGAGAACGGGGTGCGCTACCTGCTGCGCATCGCCGAAAACCTGAACGCCAAACGCCGCCAGGCACCGGCCCGGCCAACGGACTTCAACCCCTTCCTGCCCTATGAAGCCGCGCTCTATGTCAGCGACCTGGGCCCGCATCATGTCTGCCTGCTGAACAAGTTCAATCTGGTGGATGATCACCTGCTGATCATTACCCGCGCCTTCGAGCCCCAGCAAAGCCTGCTCAGCGAAGCCGATTTCGCGGCCTTGCTGCTGGCGATGCGGGAGTATGACGGCCTGGCATTCTACAACAGCGGCAAGTTGGCCGGCGCCAGCCAACCCCACAAGCACCTGCAACTGGTGCCGCGAGCCCTGGCCGATGGCTGGCCGGATCTGCCGCTGGATCCGCGGCGTCACCCGCTGCCGTTTAGCCATCACTGGCAGCCGCTGCCGGTATTCGAGGCCGGCCACTGGCATGCTGCCTACCTGCAGGCGCTGGCAGCCCTGGGCTGGTCAGCCGAGCAGCCCTACAACCTGCTGCTGACCCGGGATGGCATGCTGCTGGTGCCGCGCACGGCCGAAAGCTGGCAAGGCATTTCGGTGAACGGGATCGCCTTTGCCGGCTCCTTTTTTGTCCGCAGCGCCGCCCAGGCCGAGCCGTTGCTCGCGGGCGGCTGCATGCGCCTGTTGCAGGCAGTGACCCTGCCGCTGTAAGGGCCGGGCAGCGTCAACAGCGACTCAGCCGAGGAACTTGCCCAGCTTGTCCTGCAGTTTTTGCTGCAATTTCTCATCCAGCTGTTCCAGCTTCTGCTCCAGCTTGGGTTGCAGCTTCTGCTCGAGTTTCTGCTGCAGCCGCTGCCGCAGCAGTGACTCCACATCCAGACCATACTGGGGCTTGGCCCAGGTGCCTTTGATGGTCAGCGGCAGGGTCAGGTTCTTGAGCTGGCTGAGATCCTCACCGCCCTGCCCCTTCAAGCTGCCCACCACCGAGGTATCGAAGCCGAAATCCAGCGTCTCGGCGTGCAGATGGGTAGCGCCGCGCCCCTGAATGCGCAGCAGTGGCGACTGCAAGGTGATGTTGTTGCTGCTGGCACGCCCCTGATCGAGGGTGAAATCCGCCGTCAGGGCACTGAAATCGGTACGTTGCACCTCTTCCTTGTAGGGCTGCCCCTCGACCGCGGCCATGGCCTTGCGGATCCGCGCCGCCACATTCACGCCGTTGACGGCCCCATCCTCGATCTGCATGGCCAGCTGACCGCTCAGGCTCTGACGAATGGCCGGCCCGCTCAGTCCGCGTCCACTAAGCTGCCCCTTGAGGTTGGCCTGCCCCGACAGTGGCTCCTTGCCGGTGAAATCCCGCAGCAGCGGCTGTATCTGTACCCCGCTGATGATCGGGGCCAGCCTGAAACTGACCGGGTACTGGCTGCCATCCAGCTGACCGCTCAGTTGCAGCTGTCCCTGGTAGGCTCGGCCGGAGAGCTGTGCTATCTCGATGCGTCCCGCCCGGCTATCAAGGCGCAGCAGCAGCTCCTTCAGCACCAGGGGGGCGGATCTGAACTCGCCGATCTGCCACTGACCGGCCAGATCCAGGGCCTTCAGGGCGCGTAGATCCGGCTCGCTTGCCGGACGGGCCTCATCGCCCGCCGGCGCTGTACCGGCAGCCGGCTGCGCCGCCTCCGGCGTCGGCTGACTGGCTGCGGGGCCGCGCAGCTGATCCAAATCCAGCCGCGGCGAGCGCAAATCGAAGCGCAGTTGCGCGACCTGGCCTGCCGACTGCCCCTGTTGCAGGCTGAGGGTGCCATCGACTTGCAGCCCCTCCCCCAGCAGCTTGAGTCCCTTGAGTTCGGTCAGCCCCCTGGCCAGCTGGTGACTGAGCACCCCGTCCAGACTGAGCTGCCGCAACCCCGCAGGGACGCCGTCCCCCTGCATGCCGAGGTCGGCATGCCAGCCCTGCAGCTCCACCCGCTCACGGCCGCTAACCAGCGTCGCCTCGAGGGTGCCGCGACTGTTGAGCTGGCTCACCAGGGCGGCTGACTTGAGCTCGCCCTGCAGCCGCCAGTCGCTCAGCGTCACACTCTCCAGATTGCGGGCAAGGCTGAGCTCGCCGCGACTTTGGAACTCGGCGGCGCCATCAGAGCCCCTCTGGTAACGGCCATCCAGATGCCACCCCTGCAGGCGCAAGGGGGCATCGCCAGCCGGCAAGTCAAGGTTGCCCTGGCTCTTGAAACGGGCCTGCCAATCGGGACCACTCAGCTCGCTCTCCAGCTGCCAGTTATCCAGCCGCAGGGCGTCGCGACTGGCCGGGATATAGAGCTCGCCCTGACTGCGAAAGCGGCTCTCCAGTTGCGCCTGGGTGAGCACGCCATCCAGGTTCAGCGTGATGGGGGTGTCAAAGGCCAGCGGGCCGGTTGCCAGGTTCAACGTATGGATACGCAACTGACTGCCGCTTTGCCGGTTATCCAGCCACAGACTGGCATCCTCGAGACGGAGGCCGGCCAGGCTGAGTGCCAGCGCAGACGCCGGTTCGCTGCCCGCCGCGGCCTGCTCCGTGGCCGCCGGTGCACTCTCCTCCTCGGCGCGGCCCTGCAACAGATCGTCGATATTGCTCTGGCCATCCTTGCGCGTCAGCAGATGCAGCTGCAATCCGCGCAGCCGGATCTCGCCGGCCTCGATCCGCCGCGAGAAGAGGGGCCACAGCCCCACCTCCAGATTGGCCGCGTCAACGGCCCGGGTGTTGCCCGCAGGGAAGCCCGCCGGGTTCTTCAATTGCACCGGTCCCAAGGTCAGACCGAGGGAGGGAAAAATCCGCCAGCCAATGGCGCCGTCGATCACCAGCTCACGGCCGGTCTGCTGACGCACCTGCTGGATGAGCAGGGCCTTGAGTTGCTCGGTATCGAGCATCCGGGTCGCGGCAAAGAGCAGCGCGCCCCCGAGCACGAGCAGCACGGATATGGCAATCAACACTTTTTTCATGACGGTCTCCCTTCCGTTTGCTATCAGTCCTGGTTGATGCGGCTGGCCACCGCCCCCTGCTGACGCTTGTATTTGGCATTGGCGCGTTTGTTGTAGGGGCGGGCAGCCGGGCCGGAGAGGGTCTCGAAATTGAGCGCCCCAATCACCATTTTCGGTCGCAACGCCAGCGGCAGGCGGCCGCCGTTGTAGAATTCCAGCACGATGCGCCCGGACCAGCCCGGATCGATGCGGTGGGCGGTGACGTGAACCATCAGTCCCAGGCGGGCCAGCGACGAACGACCATCCAGCCAGCCGACGATATCCGCCGGCAGGGTCACCGACTCCAGGGTCACCGCCAGCGCCAGCTCGCCCGGGTGCAGGATGAACGCCTCGCCATCGGCAATGTAGATCTCGTCGCTCATCACCCGGTTGATGGCGGATGCCACCTCCTCCTTGGGACCGCTCAGATCGATATAGGGGGCGGTATGGGCCTGAAATACGCGGAATTCGTTGCCCAGCAGCACGTCGACACTGACGCCGCTGATCCTCTCCTGCCCCGGTTTCGGCTCTATGATGATCTTGCCTTCATCCAGATACCGTTCGATGTCGCTGTCGCAAAGACGCATGTCTGACTCCTGATGTAATGCGTGAATGGCGGGTGCTCGCGCGCCGGCTAACCCGTCAGCTGCTGACGGATGCGCGCCTTGATCATGTCGATGGCTGTCCGGTTGCGACCGCCGCCTGGCACTATGATATCCGCGTATTGCTTCGAGGGCGCAATGAATTGCAAAAACATGGGCCGTACCGTCGCCTGATACTGGCGCAGTACCGAGTCCATGCTGCGCCCACGCTCCTGTACGTCGCGCTCCAGCCGCCGCACCAGGCAGATATCCAGGGCGATATCCATGTAGAGACTGATATCCAGCAAGGCGCGCACGCCGGGATCGCTGAGCAGCAGGGTGCCCTCCAGCAGGATGACCGGCCGGGGCTGCATGGTCGTGGTCGTGGGCAGGCGGGTATGCTCGAGGTAGGAGTAGTGCGGTATGGCCACCCACTGCCCCTGG
This sequence comes from Aeromonadaceae bacterium, assembly GCA_041595355.1. GTDB lineage: Bacteria > Pseudomonadota > Gammaproteobacteria > Enterobacterales > Aeromonadaceae > JBFHKO01. The sequence goes on along the minus strand of JBFHKO010000006.1, from coordinate 20,960 downwards.
CGCAAGGCAGTCAGATGCGCCACCAGCAGATGATGCTCAAAGGCCGCGGGGTGATCGTAATTGGTCTGCCGCCGCTCATCCATGCCCAGGTGGGCCTGATCGCGGTAATAGCTATCCTCGGCGATCACCCCGACCTGAGCCTCGCCCAGCTCGCTGGCCAGCTCGGCGTGAATGCGGTTGGCCAGCAGACTCTTGCCCGAGCCGGAGGCCCCGGCAATGCCGATGATGAGGCGGGTGCCTCGCGCCCCGTTCATGTGCACTCTCCCATGCATCCTCCTCTCATCCGGTCCCGCCTCAGCCGGCGATGGTCGGGATCCGGGTCGGCATGACTTGGCCACCGAAATAAAGACGGGCGGCCACGTTGCGGGCCAGCTTGCGATAGAGGCCGGACAGCTTGCTGCCTGACGCCTGCACCACGGTTGGCTTGCCCTCATCCATGTTTTCCCGGATCTGGATATGCAGCGGCAATTGTCCCAGCAGAGCGATGTCGAATTGACGGGCGACCTTCTCGCCGCCCCCGGTGCCGAAAATGTCCTCCTGATGGCCGCAGCGGCTACAAAGGTGATAGCTCATGTTTTCCACCACGCCCAGCACCGGCACACCGACCTTGTTGAACATGGCAATCCCCTTGCGGGCATCCGCCAGGGCGATGTCCTGGGGAGTGGTGACAATGAGTGCCGCCGTGGTCGGCACCTGCTGGGCCATGGTGAGCTGGATGTCCCCGGTCCCGGGCGGCAGATCGACGATCAGGTAGTCCAGCTCCCCCCACCGGGTCTCGTACAGCAGCTGAGCCAGCGCCTTGCTGGCCATGGGGCCGCGCCAGATGGTGGCATCGCCGTCCGGCACCAGAAAGCCGATGCTGTTGGCCAGCAGGCCATGTGCCGTCACCGGCAGCATCTGCTTGCCATCCGGACTCTCGGGGTGCTTGTCGGCACAGCCCAGCATCAGGGGCACGGACGGACCATAGATATCCCCGTCCAGCAGCCCCACCCGGGCTCCCTCTTTCTGCAACGCCAGCGCCAAATTGACGGCGGTGGTGGACTTGCCGACACCCCCCTTGCCCGAGGCCACGGCCAGGATGTTGCGCACGCCGGCCAGAGGCACCCGCACCGGCGCGGGAGCCTCACCTCTGGAGGGAGCCTCGGCCAGCGCCATGCTGGCGACCTCGATCCGGATATCCCACCAGACATGAGGCAGCTGGCTGACGCGGCGGATACGCTCATCCAGCGCCGACTTCAGCTCCTCGGCCCAGGTCATGCCGGCGAAGGGCAACCGAATGCCGAGGGTCACCCCCTCGTCGCTCAGGCCGATCTCCTGCACGAAGCCGGCGCTCACCAGATCCAGAGGCCAGCCGGCGGGCTGGAATTCACGCAACAGGTTACGAATGTTTTCACGCAAGACGCTTCTCCTTGGAGCCAACGGCGGCCATTACCTGCAGTCTACTCCATCCGCGGCGCCGGGGCAGCCGGGCCGGGCAACTAGGCGGGCGGAGCCATTTCGGGTAACATGCGGCATTATTTTCATTTCGCAACCAAAGACAGGAACTATGGCCACCGCAGCTCGTAAAATTCTGGTTACCTGTGCCTTGCCTTATGCAAACGGCTCCATTCATCTCGGTCACATGCTGGAACACATCCAGGCCGACATCTGGGTTCGTTATCAGCGTCTGCGCGGACACAAGATCCACTTCATCTGCGCCGATGACGCCCACGGCACTCCCATCATGCTCAAGGCCCAGCAGCTGGGTCTGGATCCCGAGGCGATGATTGCCGAGGTCTCGCGCGAGCATCAGGCCGATTTTTCCGGCTTTGGCATCAGCTTCGATAACTACCACAGCACCCACAGCGACGAGAACCGCGAGTTCGCCAGCCTCATCTACCGCCGCCTGAAGGCGAACGGCTTCATCAAGAGCCGCAGCATCTCCCAGCTGTTCGACCCCGAAAAGGCGATGTTCCTGCCGGATCGCTTCGTCAAGGGCTCCTGCCCCAAGTGCAAGGCATTGGATCAGTACGGTGACAACTGCGAGGTCTGCGGCGCCACCTACAGCCCCACCGAGCTCATCGATCCCAAGTCCGCCGTTTCCGGCGCCACGCCGGTGATGAAGGAGACCGAGCACTTCTTCTTCGATCTGCCGCAGTTTTCCAGCATGTTGCAGGCCTGGACCACCTCCGGCGCCCTGCAGGAAGAGATCGCCAACAAGCTCAACGAATGGTTCGAGGCCGGGCTGCAGCAGTGGGACATCACCCGCGATGCCCCCTATTTCGGCTTCGAGATCCCGGATGCCCCCGGCAAGTACTTCTACGTCTGGCTGGATGCCCCCATCGGCTACATGGGGTCATTCAAGAATCTGTGCGACCGGCGCGACGATCTGGCGTTCGATGACTACTGGCGGCCGGACAGCGATGCCGAGCTGTACCACTTCATCGGCAAGGACATCGTCTACTTCCACAGCCTGTTCTGGCCCGCCATGCTCGATGGCGCCGGCTTCCGCAAGCCCAGCAATGTCTTCGTGCACGGCTATGTGACCGTCAATGGCGCCAAGATGTCCAAGTCCAAGGGCACCTTCATCAAGGCGGCCACCTACCTGCAGCACCTGGATCCCGAGTGCCTGCGCTACTATTACGCCGCCAAACTGAACAACCGCATCGATGATCTCGATCTCAACCTGGATGACTTCGTCGCCCGGGTCAACAGCGATGTGGTCAACAAGCTGGTCAATCTCGCCTCCCGCACCGCCGGTTTCATCACCAAGCGCTTCGATGGCCAGCTGGCGACCGAACTGGCCGAACCGGCCCTGTATGCCGACTTCCTGGCTGCCCGCAAGCGTATCGGCGACGCCTTCGAGGCGCGCGAATTCAGCCGCGCCATTCGCGACATCATGGCGCTGGCCGACGTGGCCAACCGCTATGTCGACGAGCAGGCCCCCTGGGTGATCGCCAAGCAGGAGGGCCAGGAAGCCCGGCTGCAGGCGGTTTGCACCATGAGCCTCAATCTGTTCCGGGTGCTGATGACCTACCTCAAGCCGGTGCTGCCGCAGCTGGCGGCGCGCACCGAAGCATTCCTGAGCCAGCCCCTGGCCTGGGACAATCTGGATCAGCCGCTGCTGGGCCAGCCCATTGCCCCCTTCAAGGCACTGTTTGCGCGTATCGATCCGCTCAAGATCGAGGCCATGGTCGCCGCTTCCCGGGAAGATTTGGCCGCCGAAGCCAGCAAGACGCCGGGTGGCAAGGCGCAGCACGCCGCCGGTCACGAGAAAACGCCCCTGGAACTGGAGCCCATTGCGGCGGAAATCAGCTACGACGACTTCGCCAAGCTGGATCTGCGGGTGGCACGCATCACCTCGGCCGAAGCGGTGCCGGAAGCCGACAAGCTGCTCAAGCTGCAGCTGGATCTGGGCGGCGAGACCCGCCAGGTATTTGCCGGCATCAAGTCTGCCTATGCCCCCGAGGATCTGCAGGGCAAGCTCACCGTCATGGTCGCCAACCTGGCGCCGCGCAAGATGCGCTTCGGTCTTTCCGAGGGCATGGTGCTGGCCGCCGGCCCGGGAGGCAAGGAGCTGTTCGTGCTGGAGCCCCATGACGGCGCCCAGCCGGGCATGCGAGTCAAGTAACGGCTCCACCGGCAGAAAAAGCGACGGCCCCATATCGGGGCCGTTAGTTTATCTGCCGGACGGCATGGCTGGCCTCAACCCGCGCTCTGCCAGCAGCCCGGAGTCAACTCCAGGGTCTGCTCGCCATCGCTGAGCCACAGCTGACCTTCGTTGACAGTCAGCTGCCATTGCATGGCCCGGGCGGCGCGGGCCGCCAGGGCCCGGGTGAAGCTCTCATCCAGGTTGATGACGCTCAGGTTGCCAAGGCGCGCCAGTTGCGGCTGGTTCTGTTGCCACCAGAGCTGGGCACCCCGGCCAGCATAGGTGTAGAGGGTAACCCGATCGGATTGATTACAGGCCTTCTTCAGCCGCCGCTCATCCGGCAGGCCGACCTCGATCCAGTGCTGAATGCCGCCATGCAGATGCTTTAACCAGATATCCGGCTCATCATCGGCACTGAGTCCCTTGGTGAATTCCAGCGCCGGATCGGCATTCAGACCCCAGGCCAGCAGCCGCACCATGAGCCGCTCATCGGTTTCGGAGGGATGCCGCGCCAGGGTCAGCTGGGCGTCCAGGTATACCCCGCGGTCCATGTCGGCCACATTGAGGCTGCTTTTGAAGATGGTCGCTTTGAGAGCCATGGGGCAAGTCCACCAGATTGTTAACAGGAAAGGCCGAGAGTGTACTGTCCGCCCCCATGACGAACAAATACTATCTGGTGCGAAGCACCTGGCTTCCTTGTCCTCGTCAGGATCCATTCGGCCGCAGCCCGTCAGTTAACGCATATAATTTCACATAATATTCGCCACTGCGAGTGCCATCTACTGCGGCCATCAGAAAGATGACGACGCCGGCCAGGCGACGCTGATGCCCGCCCCGACCGGCATATGTATGGTTTTTTACTACGTTATGGCGGGGCCGCTTTTTGCCTGGCTTCCTGGGCAATCACCGGCAACAACCCAATAATTGCTTTATTATCGGCTACTTGATGGTGTTTTGATCATTCATGAAGCATGAGGAAGCCGAATGAGTGACACTGAAGCAGAGCACGCATTGACATTAAACTCACAAATATGTAGTTTAATTACATGATTTACGCAGGAGTTAAACCTAATGAAAATCGCCTTGTTCAGTGCCAAAGCCTATGATCGGGATTATTTCGAGCTGGCCAATCAGCGCTTCGGTTACGACGTCGACTATTTCGATGTGCGTCTGGATACCAGAACCACTCCCCTGGCCCAGGGCGTCCCCGTGGTGTGCGCCTTCGTCAACGACGATCTGAGCCGTCCGGTGCTGACCGAACTGGCCGCCCATGGCACCCGCGTCATCGCCATGCGCTGCGCTGGCTACAACAACGTGGATCTGGATGCCGCCCGCGAGCTGGGACTGCGGGTGGTACGGGTGCCGGCCTACTCGCCCGAGGCCGTGGCCGAACATGCCGTGGGCCTGATGATGACCCTGAATCGCCGCATCCATAAGGCGTATCAGCGTACCCGGGATGCCAATTTTGCCCTCGATGGGCTGGTCGGCTTCAACATGCACGGCAAGACCGCCGGCATAGTAGGCACCGGCAAGATTGGTATTGCCACGTTACGGATCCTCAAGGGATTCGGCATGCGGCTGCTGGTCAACGATCCCTTCGAAAACCCGGCTGCGCTGGCGTTGGGGGCAGAGTATGTGGATCAGGACACCCTGTTCCGGGAGTCGGATGTCATCAGCCTGCACTGCCCGCTGTTCAAGGAAAACCATCACCTGCTGGATCAGCGCGCCTTTGCCAAGATGAAAAAGGGCGTCATGATCATCAATACCAGTCGTGGTGGCCTGCTCGACTCCGGTGCGGCCATCCAGGCGCTGAAGGAGGGCAAGATCGGCGCCCTGGGATTGGATGTCTACGAGGAGGAGCAGGAGCTGTTCTTCGCCGACAAGTCCAACGAGGTGATCACCGATGACGTCTTCCGTCGCCTCTCCGCCTGCCACAATGTCCTGTTCACCGGCCATCAGGCTTTCCTGACCCGCGAGGCGCTGCTGGCCATCGCCGACACCACCCTCGGCAACGCCCAGGCCTTCGAGCAAGGCACCCGCAACGGCAACGAGGTCGAATAACCTGCCGGCGTGTCAGTTCACCGTTGGCCGCCACAGCCTGCCCTCCCTGGGCAGGCTGTGCATCAGCTCGGTGAATTCATCCTCGCCCAGCGGCTTGGCATACAGGTAGCCCTGGCCTATCAGGCATCCCATCTCCAGCAGGGCCGCCTCCTGCTCACTGCTTTCCACCCCCTCGGCAATGATGGTCAGTTTGAGACCCTTGGCCAGTTCAACTATGGTACGGGCGATGGCCATGTCCTGGGGCACCACCGTCAGCGCCTCCACAAAGCTGCGATCTATCTTCAGGGTGTCGACCGGATAGAACCTGAGGTTGCTGAGGGAGATGCAGCCGGTCCCAAAATCATCCACCACCACCTGCACCCCCTCTCGCCGCAACTCATCCAGCACTTGCAGCATGGCCGGGCTGGACTTGAGCAGAGTCTGTTCGCGGATCTCGATGCCCAGTGCCGAGCCGGGCAGGTCGAAACGCTGCAGATACCCCTGGATCCGCGTCAGCAGATCCGGTTGCAGGAACTCCAGGGTGGAGAGATTCAGAAACACCGGCACCCTCTGCAGCCCCAGCGCCTGCCAGCGCGCCTGCAATGTGCAGATACGCTGCAATATAAAGTCGCCCAGCGCCTGTATCTGCCCCGACTGCTCGGCACAGGGAATGAACTCCAGAGGCGGTATGCGCCCCAGTATGGGTGACTGCCAGCGCAGCAGGGCTTCCGCACCGACCATGAGGCCACTGTGCATGTCGAACTGCGGTTGCAGCACCACGGAAAACTGATCGCTGGCCAGCCCCTTGCGCAACTCCTCTTCCATGGTGATCCGGCGCCGATCGCTCTCCGCCAGGTGCGGCGAATAGCGATGCATGCAATGGCGCCCCGACGCCTTGGCCTGATACATGGCCGAATCGGCGGCCCGCAGCAGGTCGGTGCGGCTCTGTCCATCATCGGGGTAGATGGCGATGCCGATGCTGGGCGCCGCGCGAACCGGCTTGCCATCCAGCATGATGGGCTCATCCAATGCCGCCAGCACCTCTTCGGCAACGCGGACCGCATCCTGTACCTCATGCAGCTCTTCCAGCGCGATGATGAACTCGTCGCCACCCAGTCGCGCCACCGTATCCTGCTGCCGCACACTGCCCTGCAAGCGCTGGGCCACCCCCTGCAGCAACCTATCCCCCATGTCGTGACCCAGGCTGTCATTGATGGCCTTGAAGTGGTCCAGATCGATGAACAGCAGCCCGCAGCGCTGCTGGGAGCGGCGGGCACGCGTCAGCATCTGCTCAATACGGTCCATCAGCAGGGTACGATTGGGCAAGCCGGTCAGCTGGTCATAGTAGGCCAGCTGGGCAATCTGCGCCTGCTGCTGCTTGCGCTCGGTGATGTCGGTAAAAATGCCGATGTAATGACTCACCTGCCCATCAGCGTCGCGGACCTGACTGATGGCCAGCCACTGGGGATAGGGGCGGCCATCCTTGCGCCTGCTGCTGACCTCCCCTTCCCAGCGCTCCTGGGCGCTGATCTGCTGCCACAACGATGTCTGCCCCCCCAGCGCCTGAGTGCCGGCATAGATGAGACTGGCCGCTTGCCCCTGGGCCTCCTCGCGGCTGTATTGGGTGATATCGACGAACGACTGGTTGACCTCGAGGATGGTCCCGTTTTCATCGGTGATCATGATGCCCTCGCTGCTGTGGGAGAACACCTTGGTAAGCAGCCGCAGGTGGGCCTCGGTCTCGACGCGACGCTGGATATCCCGGGTGATGGTCAACACCGTCGCCGGCTCCTGGGCCTGCACCAGCACCGCCTGACTTTCCATCCACACATACTCGCCATGCCTCCCCAGCAGGCGGTAGGTGAGCAGGGACTCACTGAGGCGGTTGGCGGCCAGATCCGCCATGACGGTGCGCACCCGCCCCACATCCGCAGGGTGCATCATGGCCAACCAGTCCAGCTTGCGCAGCTGAGCCTGGGTGTAACCCAGCACACGCTCGCAGGAGGGGGAGACATACAGGATGCGCCCATCCAGCCGGTGCATGGCGATGATGTCGCTGGCATGCTCCGCCAGCAGCCGATAGCGGGCCTCGCTCCGCTTCAATGCCCGGGTGCGTCGGGCCACCCGTTGTTCCAGATTGGCATTCAGGGCCTCGATCCGGGCGTAGGAGTACACCAGCGCGCTCTGCAGCTGCGTGAGTTCATCATCCGGCCCGTCACTCGCCGGCAGGGCCGGCAGAAACTGTCCGCGTATCCCGGCAGCGCGACTGGCATTGGCCAGCAACTTGAGCCGCTGCACCAGATTACCTGCCAACCGGTTGGCCAGCAGCCGGGTCAGCAGCAGCGCCGCCAGGGCAGCGAGCAGGTAAATCATCAGCACCTTGAGCGCCGTCTGCGCCTGATGCAGCACGACATCCGGCTGGTTGAGTCCGAGGGTCAGCCGCTGCACGCCGGCCGGGGTGGCCAGCGGCAGGCTCACCGATAGGCTGCCGGCGACGCGTTGTGGCGCCAAGCCCCGACTCAGGCCCACCGACGCCAGATGCAGGTCCAGATCCGGGCTATCGGAAAATTGGGACAGGGCCCCCTCCAGCATGCGCCCGAGATCGATGAGCAGCAGCGCCACCCGGCCACGGGGCTCCCCCTCCCGAGGCGACAGCGGCACCGCCAGCAGCAACCAATGCCCCTCACCCTGCCAGTGCCACAGCCGCGGTTGCCCCTGCCAGGCGCGTCGCAGTTGCGCCGACAGCGCCTCGGCAGCGGGCTCGCCCGCAAGCGGCGTCGCCGGGAACTGGCCCAGCAAACCATCGGGGCCGTGCAGCTGCAAACGGGTGGCGGCCGGTGGTGCCCACCAGGTACCCAACCGGCTCAGCGCTCCCCCCGGCGGCTCATCAGCTCCGATTTCGCTCTGCAAGCGGGATGGCCGACCGGGATGCTCGGGCAGCAGCGGATAGAGGGCCAGTGCCAGCTGCTGGCGCAGCTGCAGCGTCAGCCAGTGCTCGGAGACCGCATTCAGGCGCTGCAGGGCCTGTTGCTGCTGCTGCAGGGCAAACCAGAGGGATACGCTGCCCAGCCCCAGCAGCAGTGCCAGGACCACGACGACGATGGTGTTGGCGATCTTCTGCTGCAGGCCTGCAGGGCGAAGAGGCGCCAACCATGCTCGCAACATAGACCCACCCCACAGTAGATGAACGGCGTCCCGCCCCGCCCAGGCACAGGGGTCCCGGCAAGGCGAGTGAGCCGGCGCCCTGACGAAGACCCAGATAAAGCATCTAGCCCCATAAAACTAGGACATTCCCCGCCAATTGACAGGCACATCGTTCAAATGGCACCTCGGTCAGCGGATGGCCCGGTACCCGAGCGGGCAAATAAATGCGGCCTGGCTCACATCGCCCTTGCGTCCCCGTAGTCCTGTCTCTAAAATCGCGCGGAATTTTGTCACAACAGCCAGGCAACACCTGGTTAACCCCTACTGGAGAAACTGAACCGTGAACGACAAACTGGCCAACCCGGCCCCGCTGGGCCTGATGGGTTTCGGCATGACCACCGTACTGCTCAACATCCACAATGCCGGCTTCTTCCCTATCAGCGCCATGATACTGGCCATGGGCCTGGCCTATGGCGGCACGGCTCAGGTCATCGCCGGCATCCTGGAGTTCAAGAAGGGCAACACCTTCGGCCTCACCGCCTTCACCTCCTACGGTTTCTTCTGGATCAGCCTGGTGCTGCTCATTGTCATGCCCAAGCTGGGCTGGACCGAAGCCACGCCGGAAGGCTACATGGGCTGCTACCTGCTGATGTGGGGCATCTTCACCCTGTTCATGTTCTTCGGCACCCTGAAGGGCAACAAGGCACTGCAGTTCGTCTTCGGCTCCCTGGTGGTGCTGTTCTTCCTGCTGGCCTACCGCGACTTCACCGGCAGCGAGCTGATCGGCACCATTGCCGGCTATGAAGGCATCGTCTGTGGCGCCTCCGCCATCTACCTGGCCATGGCCGAGATCCTGAACGAAAAGTACGGCCGCAGCGTGCTGCCCATCGGTGAACCTGCTTAAAGCAGCGCTCGCCAGCCAAGCCGCCTGCGGGCGGCTTTTTTCGTTCCGGCTCCGGGATAGGCCGCCAGCGAACAATAAAAAACCGGCCCTGAGGCCGGTTCTGGTATGGCAGACGGACAGGGATCAGCTCTCGCCGTTATACAGCTCCAGATCCGCCACACCCTCGTTCCATTCCCGTACCGCCTTGCTGTCGTCGTTACGCAGGCCGTTGAGGAAATCGAGATAGGCCTGGTCAACATCCTGGGTGATGTACTCGCCATTGAACACCGAGGTCTCGAAGCGTGTCAGCTCCGGGTTGCCCTCCCGCACCGCCGCCTCCAGATCGCCCAAGTCCTGGAAGATGAGGCCATCGGCACGGATCAGCTGGCAGATCTCCTCGACATCACGGCCATGGGCGATCAGCTCGTTGGCCGAAGGCATGTCGATGCCGTAAACATTGGGGAAACGGATCTCCGGGGCGGCCGAGGCAAAGTAGACCTTGGCCGCCCCCGCCTCGCGGGCCATGTCCACAATCTGGGCGGAGGTGGTGCCGCGGACGATGGAGTCATCCACCAGCAGCACGTTTTTGCCCTTGAACTCGGAACTGATGGCATTGAGCTTGCTGCGCACCGATTTCTTGCGCTGAGTCTGCCCCGGCATGATGAAGGTACGGCCTATGTAGCGATTCTTGACGAAGCCCTGGCGATAAGGCACGCCGAGCAACTGGGCGATTTCGAGGGCGATATCGCAGGAGGTCTCCGGGATCGGGATCACCACATCGATCTCCAGATCCTCCCACTGCCGCTGGATCTTGGCACCGAGCTTCTGGCCCATGCGCACCCGGGCGCCATAGACAGAAACCTTGTCGATGAAGGAGTCCGGACGGGCGAAGTAGACATACTCGAAGATGCAGGATGACAGCTGTGCATCCGTCACGCAACGCTGGCTGAACAACTCGCCCTGCTCGGTGATATAGACCGCCTCGCCGGGCGCAAGATCACGCACCGTTTCAAAACCGAGGACATCCAGGGCCACGCTCTCGGAAGCCAGCATGTGCTCGACATGACCATCGTCGGTATCGCGACGCCCCAGCACCAGCGGACGGATGCCGTGGGGATCGCGAAAGGCCAGCAGCCCCTGACCGATGATCACCGCCACCACGGCATAGGCGCCGCGGATCTGCTGATGCACCCGGCTCACCGCCGCGAACACGTCATCGGCACCCAGATCCAGGGCTGTCACCTGATCCAGCTCATGGGCCAGCACATTCAGCAACACCTCGGAATCGGAGGTGGTGTTGATGTGGCGGCGTGCCAGCTTGAACTGGCGCTCGCGCAGCTCCTTGGCGTTGGTCAGGTTGCCGTTGTGGGCCAGCGCAATACCGAACGGGGAGTTCACATAGAAGGGTTGTGCCTCGGCGGCACTGGAGCTCCCGGCGGTAGGATATCTCACATGACCGATGCCGATGTTGCCCTTCAGGCGCTGCATATGCCGGGTCTCGAACACGTCCTTGACCAGGCCATTGGCCTTGCGCTGCTTGAACGTACCATCTGCGATGGTCACTATGCCCGCCGCATCCTGGCCACGGTGTTGCAGCACGGTCAGTGCATCATACAGGGCCTGATTGACCGGGGCTGTGCCAACAATACCGACGATACCACACATGTCTTAACTACCTCGAGGTCTCTAGATTTGCTTGATGAAAGATGACGACTGTTTCATGAACTCGAAAAACCAGTTCACGACCACGCCAAATTCCGGGATGAGCACGGACTGTTTCCACCAATCGCTCTGGCTGAGCGACGTGAAGGTATCCATGAAAAACAACAGCGCACTGACCACCAGCACGCCGCGAACGGCACCGAAACAGACGCCCAGCACCCTATCGGTACCGGACAAGCCGGTGTGATTGACCAATTGGCCAATCAGGTAATTGATGATGGCACCCAGGATCAGGGTCGCGACAAAGAGCACCACTATGGCGATGCCATTGCGGATCAGAAGATCGGAGAAGGAAGTGAAATAGACCGCCAGATCGGCGTAGAAACGGCTGGCGACGAAGAAACCGGCAAACCAGACCACCAGCGAGAAGGCTTCCCTGACGAAACCGCGCACCAGGCTGATGAAGCACGAGAGTCCGATGATGCCCAGGATCACGAAATCAATCCAAATCACGACAGCTCCGCAGACCAGTAAAATTGCGGCGCAGTTTAACAAAAAGGATCCCGGATTGCTTGCAAAACTTGCCGGCCGCCGGAGGCAGCACGCCGGGAAAACCTCCCTGGCGCGCCGCCCCCGGTGCGGAAAAAACCGGCTCAGCCAATATGGGTCAGACCGCCCAGATAGGGTTGCAACACGGTGGGCACCGCAATGCGGCCATCCGCCTGCTGGTAATTTTCCAGCACGGCCACCAGGGTGCGCCCCACGGCCAGGCCGGAGCCATTCAGGGTGTGCAGCAAGGTCGGCTTGCCACCCACCCGCACCCGCGCCTGCATGCGCCGCGCCTGGAAATCGGTGCAATTGGAGCAGGATGAGATCTCGCGGAAGGTGTTTTGCGCCGGCAGCCAAACCTCCAGATCGTAGGTCTTGGCGGCAGAAAAGCCCATGTCGCCGGTACAGAGCGCCAGCACCCGGTAGGGCAGCTCCAGCAGCTGCAACACCTTCTCGGCGTGGCCCACCATCTGCTCCAGCGCCTCCCAGGAATGCTCGGGGTGCACCAGCTGCACCATCTCCACCTTGTCGAACTGATGCGTGCGGATAAGGCCACGGGTATCCCGGCCATAGGAGCCGGCCTCGGAACGGAAACAGGGACTGTGGGCGGTCAGCTTGATGGGCAGCGCCTTGTCGTCGAAGATCTCGTCACGGGCCAGGTTGGTCAGCGGCACCTCGGCGGTGGGGATGAGAGAGAACTTGCGTACCTTGCCGTCCTCATCACCCTCGCCGGTGATGGCGGTATGAAATAGATCTTCATAAAATTTGGGCAGCTGGCCGGTCCCTTCCAGGCTCTCGGCATTCACCAGATAGGGCACATAGCACTCGGTGTAGCCATGCTGCTGGGTATGCAGATCCAGCATGAATTGCGCCAGGGCGCGATGCAGGCGGGCGATCTGCCCCTGCATGACCACGAAACGGGAGCCGGAGAGCTTGGTGGCGGCAGCGAAATCGAGCCCCTTGAGCCCCTCGCCCAGTGCCACATGATCCTTGACCTCGAAATCGAACTGGCGCGGCTCGCCCCAGCGACGCACCTCGAGATTGTCGGCCTCGTCGCGCCCCACCGGCACCGAGTCGTGAGGCAGGTTGGGACTGAGCAGCGACAGGGCGCGCACCGCCTCCAGCACCTCGTCCTGCTGCTGCTTGCACAGATCCAGTTCAGCCCCCAGACGCCCCACATCGGCCATCAGGGGAGCCGTATCCTCCCCGCGACGCTTGGCATCGCCTATCGCCTTGGAGCGGGCATTGCGCTCTGCCTGCAGCTCCTGGGTGCGGGTCTGCAGGGTTTTGCGCTGCTCTTCGAGGGCATTGATACGATCGATATCCAGGGTGTAACCGCGCTGGGCCAGTCGTGCCGCGGCCTCGGCGAGGTCGGAGCGCAAGTATTTGGGATCTAGCATGTTGGGCCTGCTTCTATTCTTGTCCGTATGAATGGGAGACCGGGCTGGTCACGGCGGGGCCGGACTGGCAAATGCCGGTTTTGAATGGTCGTACAGTCTAGCAAAGGGGGGTGCCGCTTGTAACGGCCCCGGCTCATTTTCCCGTAGTGTCGCGCCGCTGCTGGCTGAGCTGGTCAAGGCCGGCCAGGTAGTCGAGCTTCTGTCCAATCTGTTTTTCGCTGCCCCGATCGCTCGGCCGGTCGTAAGTGCGTCCGGCCAGCTCGGGGGGGAAATAGCACTCGCCGGCGGCATAGGCGCCCGGTTCGTCGTGGGCATAGCGGTAGCCGGCACCGTAGCCAAGCTCGCTCATCAGCCGGGTCGGCGCATTGCGCAGGTGGGGCGGCACCTCGTAGTCGCGCAGCTCGCGGGCATCCTTGAGGGCCGCCTTCCAGGCGGTATAGACGGCATTGCTCTTCGGTGCGCAGGCCAGATAGACCACCGCCTGGGCAATGGCGCGCTCCCCTTCTGCCGGGCCGACCCGCTCGAAACAATCCCAGGCCGCCAGGGCCACCCGCATGGCATTGGGATCGGCATTGCCGATATCCTCCGAGGCGATGGCCAGCAGCCGGCGGGCCACATAGAGCGGGTCCCCCCCCGCCGCCACCATGCGCGCATACCAGTAGAGGCCGGCCTGGGGATCCGAGCCGCGGATGGACTTGTGAAAGGCGCTGATGAGGTCGTAGTAGACATCCCCCTGATTGTCGAAGCGCGCCAGCCGTTCACCGCTGACCGCCGCCAGCAACTCCCGGCTGATGAGCTTGGCACCATCCACCAGCTCGCTCATGTCGGCCAGCAGCTCCAGATAGTTGAGCGCCTTGCGGCCATCGCCATCCACCAGCTGCACCAGGGCTGACAGAACCCCCGGCGCAAAGGTCAGCGGCTCCTGGGCCAGGCCCCGGGGATCGGTCAGGGCCTGCCGGATGATGGCCTCGACATCGGCGTCATCCAGCCGCGTGAGTAGATACACCCGTGCCCGGGACAAGAGGGCATTGTTAAGCTCAAAGGAGGGATTTTCGGTGGTGGCGCCGACGAAGATGATGGTGCCATCCTCGATGAAGGGCAGAAAGGCGTCCTGCTGGCTCTTGTTGAAGCGATGCACCTCATCGACGAACAGCAGGGTGCGCCGGCCACGGTAGCCGTTCTCCTTGGCCTTGTCGATGGCGGCCCGGATCTCCTTGACCCCGGAGGTGACCGCCGAGACCCGTTCCACCTCGGCCTGACAGTAGCTGGCGATAAGCTCCGCCAGGGTGGTCTTGCCGGTGCCCGGCGGGCCCCAGAGGATCATGGAGTGGGCATGCCCCGCCTCCATGGCCCGCCGCAGGGGCTTGCCCGCCCCCAGCAGGTGAGCCTGGCCGATGAACTGCTCCAGGCTCTGGGGCCGCATGCGGGCGGCCAGCGGGCGAAAATCCTCGGCAAACTCGAGAGGCAGGGTGGCCATCAGCGCTGGTCGTCGACCACGACCCCCTTGGGTACCTTGAAGACGAAGGTATCGGGCTTCAGGGCCGGCCGGAGGTTGAATTGGCTGAGTTGAAATTCGCTGCGCTGCCCCTGGGCTTCGTTCACCTCGAACCGGCTGATGCGGTTCTTGTTATCGAACACCAGGCGCAGGGACTCGATGCGCTCGTTCCTGTTGCGGCTGGTAACGGTGAAGGTGTTCGCTTCGCGCAGCACCTCGTAATTGCGCCACAGGCTCTCATCGGTGCTGGAGATCAGCAGGAAGGGGGTATTGATCACCGCATCCGACAATTTGAGCACCGTGACCTGCTCGACGAAGGGATCATACATCCACACCGATTTGCCATCCGACAGGATCAGGCTCTCATCCGGCTGGCGGGTCTCCCAGCGGAAACGATCCGGCCGCGACAGCGACAACAGACCGCTGGCCTGCTGCAGTTTCTTGCCCTCGATATCGTAGACGTTCTGCGTGAATTGGGCGCTGAACGCCTTGAGAGTGGAGAGCTTGCGCTTGAGCAGGGCCGCATCATCGGCCCAGGCCCCCATACTGACCAGCAGCAAACCACCCAGGCACCACTTCATCATGGACTTCATCAATTCGATTCCTCTCAATCCCGCGTCGGCGCGGGCGCCAAGACTTCCCGCTGGCCATTGCTGCCTGGCGGGCTGACGATCCCCTGCATCTCCATCTGTTCCACCAGACGGGCAGCACGGTTATACCCTATCTTGAAGCGCCGTTGCACGCTCGACGTGGAGCCGCGACGTGAATCCACCACGAAGGCCACCGCCTCATCGAACAGCGCATCCAGCTCCTCGTCGCCCAGGTCGGCCTGCTCGCCGGGCAACAGATTGTCGGCCGTCACCTCGCCATTCAAGATCTCGTCGATGTAGTTGGGCTCGCCGCGCTGTTTCCAGTCGACCACCACACTGTGCACCTCGTGATCGTCGACAAAGGCGCCATGTACCCGGGTCGGCGAGTTGTCACCGGCTGGCAGGTAGAGCATGTCCCCCATGCCCAGCAGCGATTCGGCCCCCTGCTGATCGAGGATGGTGCGCGAATCAATCTTGGAGGAGACCTGGAACGAGACCCGGGTCGGGATATTGGCCTTGATGAGGCCGGTGATGACATCCACCGAGGGGCGCTGGGTAGCCAAGATCAGGTGAATACCGGCGGCCCGGGCCTTCTGGGCCAGGCGGGCGATAAGCTCCTCCACTTTTTTGCCGACGATCATCATCATGTCGGCAAACTCGTCGATGACCACCACTATGCTGGGCAGGGTTTCCAGATCCGGCGCCTCCTCATCGAAGGAGTCGCCCGGTTTCCAGAATGGGTCCTTGATGGCATTGCCCGAGGCAATGGCGCCACCTACCTTGGCATTGTAGCCCTTGAGATTACGCACCCCCATGGCCGACATCAGCTTGTAACGACGCTCCATCTCACCGACACACCAGCGCAGGGCATTGGCCGCATCCTTCATGTCGGTGACCACCTCGGTCAGCAGGTGGGGAATGCCCTCATAGACCGACAGCTCCAGCATCTTGGGATCGATCATGATCAGGCGCACCTGCTCCGGCGTCGCCTTGTAGAGCATGGAGAGGATCATGACGTTGACCCCCACCGACTTGCCTGAACCCGTGGTCCCCGCCACCAGCAGATGGGGCATCTTGGCCAGATTCACCACCACCGGCTCGCCAGAGATATCCTGCCCCAGCACCACGGTCAACGGGCTCTCGGCATTGCGGAACTTTTCGGAATCGAGCACTTCCCTGAGGTACACCGTCTGGCGATGGCGATTGGGCAGCTCGATGCCAACATAGGGCTTGCCGGGGATCACTTCCACGACCCGCACGCTGACCGCGGACAGGGAGCGGGCCAGATCCCGGGACAAACTGGTGATCTTGCTGGCCTTCATGCCAGGCGCCAGGTCCAGCTCGAAACGGGTAATGACCGGACCTGGATAAACCCCCACTACCTTGGCCTGCACGTTGTAATCGGCCAGCTTGGCCTCGACCAGACGGGCGATACGATCCAGCTCTTCGGGACTCATCATCTGGGTCTTTACCGGCGGGGTATCCAGCAGCGACACCGAGGGCAGGCTTCCCATCACCTGGGCGCGTGGCGGCCTGGGCTGCGGCAGCCGGGTCTGCTCCGCCAATGGTGCAGGAGCGAGTCCGGACACGGCCTCGTCATCCTCATCCACCAGCCAGGGCAAATCCATATCTTGCAACTCATCGTCGTCCAGAGCGCTCAAACCACCGGCGAGCAATGGCTCGCTGCGCGTTTGGGGGGGCGCCATCCGGGGTGGCGGCGAGCCGGGCAGCGTCAGGGTCGGTTCCCGCTCATCCAGGTACTCATCGTCCTCATCTGCATCGGCCTGGCGCACCGGCGCTGCCGGACGGGGCTTGGGAGCGGCAAAGCGCGGAGCGCGGGCCGGCTCGCCGAGCTTGCTGCCGGCGAGTGGACGACCCAGGCTGGGCTCGTCGTCATCATCCTCGTCATCAAGATCGGCATCGCTGGCCAGTGCCACCCGTTCATAACCGGCCTTGCGCGCCATCCAGCCCCCCACTACCGAGGGAAAATGCAAGATAAGGTGCAGGGTGCCGGTGACCGCGGCCCCCAGATTCTCGACGACCATCAGCCAGGACCAGCCGGTAAACAGCGTGGTGCCGGTGGCGATGGCACACAGCAGCACCAGCGTGGTCCCCAGATTGCCGAACAGGGGCATCAGCTGGCTGAAGATCATGTCGCCGATCAGGCCGCCGGAGGAAAAATTGTAGATATCGGTAAAATTCATGCTGCCGAGCCCGGAGAGGCCCATGTACAGGATCAGGAAACCGATGATGCGCAGCCCCAGGGCGAAATAATCCACCTCCAGCAGCCGATAGGGGCGCCAGAAGATGCCCCAGCCCAGATAGAGCAGCAACAGGGGGAGCAGATAGGCAAAGACGCCAAACACGAAGAAGGTGAGATCGGCCAGCCAGGCGCCAGCACTGCCGGCGGCATTGTGCACCTTGCCGCCCCAGGCCGTCTGCGACCATCCCGGATCCGAGGGATGGTAGGTCAACAGGGCCAGCATCAGAAACAGCGAAGCCAGACTCAGGACAATGAGGCCGGTCTCGAACAGGCGCTGAAAACCCGAAATAGGAGTGAACTTCCTGGCAGTCAAACCTCGACTCCTTCAGTGGAAAGCATGATTGAACACAGGGTGGCCCTCGCCGCCGTGACGGCGGCGATCCCGGGCGCGCGGCATTATAGCCCCACGCACCTGCCGGAGTACAAACGAGACCTGCACGGCCAGCCGGCGCAGCATAGCGTCATCGGTTGTTAATCACCAGACGGCTGCTCTGCTTGACCTCTTCCATGACCACATAGGTCCGGGTGTCATTGACACCGGGCAGACGCAGCAGGGTTTCCCCCAGCAGGCGGCGGTAGGCCGACATGTCGGAAACGCGAGTCTTGAGCAGATAGTCGAAATCACCGGATACCAGATGGCACTCCTGTATCTCCTCCAGTGTCTGCACCGCCTGATTGAACTGCTCAAACACGTCGGGTGTGCCGCGGTTGAGGGTGATCTCGACAAACACCAGCAGGGAAGCATCCAGCAGGTGCGGATTCAGGATGGCGGTATAGCCTTCGATGAACCCCTGACGCTCCAGCCGCCGGACCCGCTCCAGACAGGGCGTCGGGCTGAGGCCGACCCGTTTTGACAGCTCAACATTCGAGATGCGGCCATCCTTTTGCAGCTCATTCAGAATGTTGCGATCTATCCTGTCGAGATCCCGCAATCTGCTCTGCTCTTCCAGCATGATATTCCATCCTTTGACTGACTTTTAGAGACAATACCCAGTTATCTTATAAATTCGGAGCTAAAATCTGTCAATAAGCAACCATGCTTAAACCGGCATCCGCGCCTGGCGCGCAGCCGAGCCGCCATCGACCTGAACGCGGGAAACAGAGCATGATCATCGGAGTGCCAAAAGAGATAAAAACCCAGGAATTTCGCGTAGGCATGACGCCCGGCAGTGTACGCGAACTGACGGCGCGAGGCCATAGCGTCCTGCTGGAGTGCGGGGCCGGCTGCGCCAGTGGCTTCACCGATGCCCAGTATCGGGCCGCCGGTGCCCTGCTGTGCCCGGATGCCGCCTCACTGTTCGCCCGCGCCGATCTCATCGTCAAGGTCAAGGAGCCCCAGCCGGTTGAATGTGCCCGCCTGCGCCCGGAGCAGATGCTGTTCACCTACCTGCATCTGGCGCCGGATCGCGCGCAGACCGAGGCGTTGATGCAAAGCCGGGCCGTCTGCATCGCCTATGAAACGGTAACCGACAGCAAGGGCGGCCTGCCTCTGCTGGCCCCCATGTCCGAGGTGGCGGGGCGCATGGCCATCCAGGCGGGGGCCATGGCCCTGGAGAAGCGCCAGGGCGGAGCCGGCATCCTGCTGAGCGGGGTGCCCGGTGTGGCGCCGGCCCGGGTGCTGATCCTGGGCGGCGGCGTGGTGGGCTCCAATGCCGCACGCCTGGCGCTGGGGTGCCGCGCCGACATCACCCTGCTGGATAACAACCTGGCCAATCTGCGGCGGCTGGACAGTGAATTCCAGGGCCGGGTGCGCCTGCTCTACTCCACCACCGACAGCATCGAGCAGCAGGTCCCGCAGGCCGATCTGCTCATTGGCTGCGTCCTGATCCCCGGGGCGGCGGCCCCCAGGCTGGTGAGTGAGCCGCTGATCCGGCGCATGCGCCCCGGCGCCGCCATCGTCGACGTCGCCATCGATCAGGGAGGCTGCATCGCCACCTCGCGCCCGACCACCCATAGCCACCCCACCTTCCTGATGCATGAGGTGGTGCACTACTGTGTGGCCAACATGCCCGGCGCAGTGGCACACACCTCGACCCTGGCCCTCAACAACGCCACCCTGCCCTTCATCATCATGCTGGCCGAGTTGGGCTACCGCCAGGCCATGCGCCGGGACCCGCATCTCAAACAGGGCCTCAATGTCTGTCAGGGGCAACTCACCTGTGCCCAGGTGGCCAGGGCCCATCAGCTCCCCTATTGCGATCCGGATCTGCTGCTGTAAACCGGCCGTCACACAGCGCCGCCTTGCATTTTTCCGATTGCAGCAATCGCTTTGGAACGCTTTACCCTCCATGCCCATTTACCTACAATCAGCCCACTTTGTATCGAGGATAATAAACATGAGCCAAATCAAGCACGCTAAGCTGTTGATCCTGGGTTCCGGACCCGCCGGCTACACGGCTGCCGTCTATGCCGCCCGCGCCAATCTGGAGCCGGTGCTGGTCACCGGCATGCAGCAGGGCGGCCAATTGACCACCACCACCGAGGTGGAAAACTGGCCGGGTGATGCCGAGGGGTTGACCGGCCCCGCGCTCATGGACCGCATGAAGGAGCATGCCGAACGCTTCAACACCGAGATACTGTTCGATCATATTCACGAGGTGCGCCTGCAGCAGAAACCCTTCTACCTCAAGGGCGACAGCGGTGAATACAGCTGCGATGCGCTGATCATCGCCACCGGCGCGTCCGCCCGCTATCTGGGGCTGGAATCAGAGACCGCCTTCATGGGCAAGGGGGTTTCGGCCTGCGCCACCTGTGATGGTTTCTTCTACCGCAAGCAGAAAGTCGCCGTCGTTGGTGGCGGCAACACCGCCGTGGAGGAGGCCCTCTATCTGGCCAACATCGCCTCCGAGGTGCACCTGATCCATCGCCGCGAGGGCTTCCGTGCCGAGAAGATCCTCATGCAACGGCTGCAGGATAAGGTGGAGCAGGGCATCATCAAACTGCATCTGAATCGGACCCTGGACGAGGTGCTGGGCGACGACATGGGCGTCACCGGGGTGCGCCTGCGCAGCACCCTGGACGAGAGCACCGAAGAGCTGGAGCTCATGGGCGTGTTCATCGCCATCGGCCACAGCCCCAACACCGGCATCTTCGACGGCCAGTTGCAAATGAAGGATGGCTACCTGAAGGTCAAGGGCGGCAGCGAAGGCTTCGCCACCCAGACCAGCATCCCCGGTGTCTTTGCCGCCGGCGATGTGGCCGACCACATCTACCGTCAGGCCATCACCTCGGCCGGTACCGGCTGCATGGCGGCTTTGGATGCCGAGCGTTTCCTGGATAGCCTGGGCTAAACGCCCCTCCCCG
>JBFHKO010000005.1:0-33776 GCA_041595355.1 Aeromonadaceae bacterium | reverse complement strand
CGCCGGGTCGTCCTGCGCATCCACCACCACCAGCTCCAGATCCCGCGCCAGCGCATAGTGCTGCAGACCGTCATCACAGACGATGACATCCACCTGGCCACCGGCCAGCAGGGCCTGCACCGCCGCCGTTCGATTGGCATCCACCGCCACCGGACAGCCGCAGCGCCGGTGGATAAGCACCGGCTCGTCGCCCGCCTCGGCGGGCGAGGTGGCGCTGTCGAGCAGCAGCGGGTAATGGCCCGCCCGCCCGCCGTAGCCGCGGCTGACCACACCCGGGCGAAAACCGGCCTGTTGCAGCAACTCCACCAGCCAGATCACCACCGGCGTCTTGCCATTGCCGCCCACCGTCAGGTTGCCGACCACCAGCACCGGCACCGGCGGACGGTAGCGATGCAGCCAGCCACGCCGATAGAGCCAGCGCCGCACGCGCGCCACCGCCACGAACAGCAGCGCCAGGGGACTCAGCAACCAGACCCAGGGGTTGGCTCGGTACCAGAGTCCCGTCAGGCTCATGCCGACTCCCCGAACTGGGTCGAGCGCAACATGGCATAGGCACCGCCCTTGGCCAGCAGCTCGGCGTGGGTGCCGCGCTCTATGATGCGTCCCTCATCCACCACCAGTATCTCGTCCGCCTTTTCGATGGTGGACAGGCGATGGGCAATGACCAGGGTGGTTCTGTCCTTGGCCAGCGCCTCGAGCGCCGTCTGGATATGGCGCTCGGACTCGGTATCCAGCGCCGAGGTGGCCTCGTCCAGCAGCAGTATCGGGGTATCGCGCAGCAGGGCGCGGGCGATGGCGAGCCGCTGACGCTGGCCACCGGAGAGGGTGGCCCCGTTCTCGCCGACCAGGGTGTCATAGCCCTGGGGCATCTGACGGATGAACGCGTCGGCATTGGCGATGCGCGCGGCCTCGATGATCTGCTCGCGACTGTACTGCTCGCCGGCGGCATAGGCGATGTTGTTGGCCACAGTGTCGTTGAACAGGTGGACATTCTGGGACACCAGGGCGAACTGGCGGCGCAGATCACGCAGCCGGTAATCGCGCACATCGCGACCATCCAGCAGTATCTGCCCCTGCTGCACGTCATAGAAGCGGGTCAGCAGGCTGGCAATGGTGCTCTTGCCCGAGCCCGAGCGGCCCACCAGCGCCACCGTACGTCCCGGCTGGATGGCGAAGCTGACCTGTCGCAGGGCCGGCGTCTCCTTGGTGGGATAGGTGAAGGTGACATCGCGAAACGCTATCTCGCCGCGGGCCCGCGCCAGGGTTTCGCGCCCCGTGTCCGCTTCCAGCTCGCGGTCCAGCAGCTCGAACAGGCTTTGACAGGCCGCCATGCCGCGCTGGAACTGGCCATTGACCTGGGTCAGGCTCTTGAGCGGTTTGAGCAGCATCATCATGGAGGTGACCACCAGGGTGAAGGTGCCCGGCGACAGGGTCTCGCGCACGCCGTCCATGGTGGCCACATACAGCAACACCGCCAGGGCGGTGGAGGCGATGATCTGCACCAGTGGCGAGCCCACGGCATCGGCCACCACCATCTTCATGTTCTGTTGGCGGACCTGATTGCTGACGCCCTCGAAGCGGCTGGACTCCACCTGCTGGCCACCGAACATCAGCACCTCCCGATGACCGCGCAGCATCTGCTCGGTGGTGGTGGTGATGTTGCCCATGGCGTGCTGGATCTGGCGGCTGATGCGACGAAAGCGCCGACTGATGATGGCGATGAGTACGCCCACCACCGGGCCGACCAGGAAAAAGATCATCGA
Organism: Aeromonadaceae bacterium; assembly: GCA_041595355.1. GTDB lineage: Bacteria > Pseudomonadota > Gammaproteobacteria > Enterobacterales > Aeromonadaceae > JBFHKO01. The sequence continues at coordinate 32,013 of JBFHKO010000005.1, read as the reverse complement.
CAGCTGCCAGGAGTGGTAGAACATCAGTCCCAGCAGGCCGATGACGGTCGCCCCTTCCCGCACCAGCGACACCAGCGTCGAGCTGGCGGCGGCCGACACCTGGCTGGCATCGTAGGTCACCTTGGAAAGCAGGTTGCCGGTATTGTTGCGGTCGAAAAACGCCATCGGCATGCCCATCAGGTGGGTGAATACTTGCCGCTGCAGTTTCATCACCACGTGGTTGCCCACCCAGGCCATGCAGAAATCGGAGACGAAATTGCAAATCCCCCGCAGGAAGACGATGCCGATGACGAACAGTGGCATCCAGCGCAGTACGGCGGGATTCTTGCCGCTCAGACCCTCATCGATGAGCGGCTGAATGGAGTAAACGAAGGTGGTGTCCACGGCGGCATAGCCGGTCATGCCGATGATGGCCAGGATCAGACCGGCCTTGCGATCCTTGACATAGGCGAGCAGCCGTTTCAGGGTCGGCCAGCCTGGCTGGGCCTGGTATCCGGAAACAGAATGGGAGGTTTGCATGCAAATAGAGCACCTTGGCAGAACAAGCGGCTTATTCTACCGGTAAGCGCCCCGGCAACCAAGCATCCAGCCGGCGATACCAGGGCTGCTGCTGCCGATAGCCCGCCACCACCAGCCCGTCCGGCTGCACGCGTATGCTCACCAGCCCATCCCGCCCCGTTTGCCACTGCACGGCACCCGCACTCCGGTAGCGCGCCAACACCGCCTGATGGGGAAAATGCCAGCGGTTGGCATAACCGGCACTGTGCACCACCTGTTGCGGCGCCACCGCCCGGATGAAGGCTGCCGACGAGGAGGTGCGACTGCCATGGTGGGGGCTGACCAGCAGTTCGCTGGCAAGCCCCGCCCCCGCCAGCCGCACCAGGCGGGTCTCGGCCCGCCCCTGCAGATCGCCGGTCAGCAGCAGGCGATGGCGGCCATCGCTCACCTGCAGCACGCAGGAGTCCTCGTTGCGCTCACCGTCCACGGGAAGCTCCGGCCACAAGACCCGCAGGCTGAGCGCGCCCCACTGCCAAGTCTGCCCCTGCCGGCAGATCGCGGTCTCCGCCGACAGCGGCGCCGAGGAGAGCAGATGCCTGACGGGCAGGGCGCTGCGCAGGCGCTGCCAGTTGGCGGCGTGATCCCGATCGTTGTGGCTGACCACCAGAAAATCCAGCCTGTCGATACCGCGGTGACGCAGCAGCGGCACTATCGCGGCATCGGCCAGGTTGTAGCCGCCGGGGTAGGCATCACCGGTGTCATACAGCAGGGCCCGCTTCCCCTGCTGTACCAGCACCGAGAGCCCCTGCCCCACGTCGATAACCGCCACCTGCCAGAGGGGCTGCGGTTGGGCCAGCAGCAATGCCAGCAGCAGCCCACACAAGGCCACCAGGCTCCGGCTCAGGGGCAGACGCCACAGCAACAGGACCAACCAGAGCAGCAGCACCCCCTGCTGCTGGCGCTCGCTCAGCCCATACCAGGAGGGCACCCGCTCCAGCCCCCATCCCAGCCCCGCCATCACCCAGCCCAGCAGCTGATCGGCCAGCCAGAAGCCGACGCCCGCCACGGCGGGCAGCAGCGGCACCAGCAGGCCGCTGGCCAGCGCCAGGGGTATGATGACGAGACAAAACAGCGGTATCGCCAGCAGATTGATCGGCAGACTGAGCAGGCTCACCCCCTCGAACAGGGCCAGTTGCAGGGGCAGCAGGCCAATCAACATCAGCAGTTGCAGGCGCCACAGGCTGGGCCGTCGCCAGAGCAGCAGCGACAGATAGATGAGCGCCACCGCCAGGAAGGAGAGCCAGAGGCTGCTGGAAAAGAGCCCCCAGGTATCGAACAGCAACAGCCCAACCAGCGCCAGCAGCCAGATCCTGGTCGCCGGCCACAGACGGCCACTCAGCCGCAGCGCCATCCAGATGCCCAGCATGAGCAGGGCGCGCTGGGTGGGCAGGGAAAAATCGGCCAGCCAGGCATACAACCACGCCAGCAGCGCGGCGGGCAGCAGCCCGTACACCGGGCGCCAGCCGGGGCAACGACAGAACAGCAGCCGTGCCAGAGCCAGCCCCAGGGCCGCGGCGAGGCCGATATGCAGTCCCGAAATGGACATCAGGTGAATGAGCCCGGCCTCGCGCAGTTGCTGCCAGGTGGCCGGCGTGACCGCCTGCTGCTCGCCGAATACCAGCGCCAGCAACAGGTCGGCTTGCGGCAGATCCTGCAACCGGGCGCGGGCCGCCGTGAGCCAGCGCAGACGCAGACCCGGCGGCGCCGGGTTGATCGCCAACAGCGCCCGCACCGTGCCGGTGGCGGTGATCCCCTGCCCCAGCAAGTGGCGCTCGCTGTTGAAGCCCGCCGGATTGGCCAGTCCGTGCAGCGGCTTGAGGCTGGCGCGCAGGCGGATGCGATCCCCCGCAGCCAGTGTCAGCGGCTGACGGTAATAGCCCAGGCGCAGCCGCGGGCGGGGCGCTATGCTCAAAGTGTCTAATCGCTCGCAATCCACCACAAAGCGCGTGCCATCTCGCGTTGACCGACTTTCAAGCACCCGGCCTTCTATGGTATGTTCCGGGCGACTTGGATCAAGGTGCTGCCACCAGGCGAGCTGATGGTTGAAAAACCAGAGACTCCAGACCGCGCCCAGCAGGCCGGCGGCCCAGGCCTTGTCCCGCGCAGCCAGCAGCAAGGCGGCCAGGATGCCCAGTGGCACACCCCAGCGCGGGTCAGGTAGCCAAGGCCACAGCAGGGACGAAACGGCACCCAGTGCGGTAAAGAGCAGGATCCGATCCATAGCAGTCTGCTAGTGAGTGAAACCAAATAGATGCCCAAACGATTCCTTAAGCGCTGGATGCCGGATCCAGCCAAGCTCCAGAATCACCAACACCTGCGCCTGTTCGGCAGGTGGTTGAACAATGCCAGTCTCTGGCATCTGAATCGGCGTTCCGCCGCCGGGGCCTTTGCCGTGGGACTGTTCATGGCCTGGATGCCGCTGCCCTGCCAGATGCTGCTGGCCGCCGGCGGCGCCATACTGCTGCGTGTCAATCTGCCGGTATCGGTCGCCCTGGTATGGCTCACCAATCCGCTGACCATACCGCCGCTGTTCTATTTCGCCTATCAGTGTGGCTCGCGTCTGCTGGGGCGGCCACCTGTCGAATTTAACCTGCCCCAGAGCTTCGAGTCCCTGCTTGGCATGATGGGAAGTGTCGGCCTGCCCTTCCTGTTTGGCAGCGTGGTGCTGGCCATCATCAGCTCACTGCTCGGCTACCTGCTGATCCGGGGCCTCTGGCGCCTGTCGATACAACGGCGCTGGGCACGCCGCCGTCAACCGGCCGGCAGCATTCTGTTCTGACACCCCGACTGCGGAGTGGGCTCCCGGCCGCGCCTCCAGTCACGCAATTTTCTGGCCCCCTTCGCCCCCCTCGGTTAGAGTAAACGGATGGCAGCCTGTATCCGGGCCCCTTGTCGTGGCGGCCATAGCGGATTCCCAGGCGCCCCACTCCTCCAACCCGCTTGTTGTTTCAAGGTGGTAGAGCTCCGACATGGACATCCTGATCGCGTTTTTCTCCAGCTATGGCTATGAGGCGGTATTTCTCATTCTGCTGTTCTGCGGCTTCGGCATCCCCATCCCCGAGGACATCACCTTGGTGGCGGGCGGCATCATAGCGGGGCTGGGGTATGCCGATGTGCATACCATGGTGGGCGTCTGCATGCTGGGGGTACTGATAGGCGATGGCACCATGTTCATGCTGGGCCGACTGTTCGGTGAGCGGATACTGCGCTTTCCCCTCCTGATGCGCGTGCTGCCGCCGCACCGCTTCGCCCACGTCCAGGAGAAGTTTGCCCGTTACGGCAACTGGGTGCTGTTCGTGGCGCGTTTCCTGCCGGGACTGCGCTCGCCCATCTTTGTCACCGCCGGCTTGAGCCGTCGCATCAGCATCAGCCGCTTTCTGGTGATGGACGGACTGGCGGCCTGCATATCGGTGCCGGTCTGGGTCTATCTTGGCTATCTGGGGGCCTACAACCGGGAGTGGTTGCTGACCTGGGTGGACAGGGGACAGACCAGCCTGCTGCTGCTCTCCGGGCTGCTGCTGCTGACGCTGATCGTCTGGCTATGGCGCCAGCGCCGCAAGCGGGATCCCTCGCGCTGAGGGACCGTCCCGCCCTAATTGACCCACAAGCCGTGCACGGCCCGATCCAGCACCTTGGCCAGGGAGCGCAGGCGCATCTGTTGCCACAGCGGACAGCTGGACGCACAACCCAAACGCTGCAACTCCTCCAGCGCCTGCCACGCATAATCCTGACACAGCTGACGCCACGACGCCGGCATCTGACCATCCAGGGCGGTGGCCAGCAGCAGTCGATAGCTGGCCTCGCGGACAAACCAGGCCCCGCAACCGGCACAAAGAGCCAGGCGATGACTCTCGGCCAGAAAGGCACCGATGAGCGGCTCATCCTCGGGCGCCTGTCCAAGGCGAACGCGTTCGGCCAATTCCAGCCAGACGGGACTGGCCAGATAGGAAGCAAGGGCAAGGGACATGGCACACCTCCAAGAAATTAAATGATAACCATTATCATGTTAATTTCATTGCCAGCGCAAGCCCCTGCCGACTGATTGTGTACACACAGCCCCCGCACGGGCGTGGCCCGCCGGCCACCTAACGTCCCAGCTCCCGCGCCGGTGCCAGGGCACTGGCATGCCAGGCCGGGTAAAGGGTTGCCAGCAGGCTCATCAGCACGGCGGCACCCGAAACCAGTATCACATCCTGCAGATGCAGCTCCGAGGGCAGGAAATCGATGAAATAGATGTCGGGATTGAGGAAGCGATGGTCCAGCAGCCTCTCCAGGCCGTGGATGAGATCCGCCAGCGACTCGGACAAGGCGGCGCCCCCCAGGGCCCCCAGCAGCGCCCCCATCAGGCCATTCATCATGCCCTGTATCATGAAGGTCAGCCGGATCTGCCAGGGCCCTGCCCCCATGGTCTTGAGGATGGCAATGTCGCCACGCTTGTCATTCACCGCCATCACCAGGGTGGAGACGATATTGAAGCAGGCCACCGCCACCACCAGCAACATGACCACGTACATGACGGTGCGCACCAGCTGGATATCCTGATAGAGATAGCCCTGGGAGTTCATCCAGCTGCGTACATAGAGGTGATACGGCAGCTGGCTGGCGGCGTCGAACGCCTGGCTCTGGGCCTGCATCAGATCGTTCACCCGCAGGCTGAAGCCCTCCACCGCATTGCCGATGCCGAGCATGGCCTGGGCATCGCTCAGATGCACGAAGCCCAGCAGGCTGTCCAGCTGACCGCCGATTTGCATCAGCCCCACCACCCGCAACCGCTGCTGCAGGGGTGCCTTGAGGCTCAGGCTGTCATCGGGCTGGGGCAACAGCAACGTCAGGCTATCGCCGATGCCCACCCCCAGCTTGCTGGCCACCCCCTGCCCCAATATCACGCCCTGCTCACCGGGAATGAGTTCCTCCAAACCGCGGCCACTCATGAAACGGCCAGCCTCGGAGATGGCCGCCTCGGCCCGGGGCAGCACGGCACGCAACTGCACCGCCTTCATGCGGTTGCCCTGCTCCAGCATGCCGTTGAGACGCACCAGCGGTGCCACCGCCTGCACGCCGGGCTGACCGGCCAGCACCGCTTCCGCCTCCTGCCAGGCCTCGATGGGCCCGCGGGCCGACTCGATTTCGGCATGCGGCACCACGGCCAGCACCCGCTGGCGCAGCTCGCGCTCGAAACCGTTCATGGCCGACAAGCCCAGGATCAGCGCCATCACCCCCAGGGCAATGCCCATCACGGAGGCCGCGGAGATGAAGGAGACGAAGCCCTGGCTACGCCGGGCCCGGCTGTAGCGCAGGCCGAGAAACAGCGCCAGAGGACGATACATCAGGCGACCTCCTCGACCAGGCCATCCACCAGGGAGACCCGGCGATGCAGCTTGCCGGCCAGTTCCCGATCATGAGTGACCACCACGAAGGCGGTGCCCAGCTCGGCATTCAATTCGCACATCAGGCCGTAGATGCTGGCTGCGCTCTTGTGATCCAGATTGCCGGTGGGCTCGTCGGCCAGCACCAGCCGCGGCTGATTCACCAGCGCCCGGGCGATGGCCACCCGCTGGCGCTCGCCGCCCGACAGCTCCCCGGGACGGTGGGCCAGACGATGGCCGAGCCCCACCCGCCGCAGCATGGCCGTCGCGCGCACGCTGGCCGCCTTCACCGGCAACCCCGCGATCAGCAGCGGCATGGCGGCATTTTCCAGGGCGGAGAACTCGCCCAGCAGATGGTGAAACTGGTAGACAAAACCCAGCTCGCGGTTGCGAAACTCGGCCTGCCGGCGGGAAGACCAGGTGTGGATGTCGTGCTGTTCGAAAAACACCTCGCCGGCGCTGGGGCTGTCCAGGGCACCGAGCAGGTGCAGCAGGGTACTCTTGCCCGAGCCCGAGCTGCCCACCACCGCCAGCATCTCGCTTTGCAGCACCTCGATATCTACCCCCCGCAGCACCGCGGTGTCCAGCTTGCCTTCGCGGTAGCTCTTGGCCAGGGACCGGCAATACATCAGTGGAGCCTTATTCATAACGCAATGCCTCCGCAGGGCGAATATGGGCGGCCCGATGGGCCGGATAGAGCGTGGCGCACAGGCTGATGGCCAGCGCGCCCAGAGCAATGAACAGGATCTGGCCCGGGACCAGCACCACCGGCAGTCCGCTGCCACCCGCGCTCACGTACAGGTTGATGCCCAGCAACTGCAACAGCGGATTGAGATAAAAACAGGCCAGCAGCCCGAGCAGCGCGCCGCTGAGTCCGCCTATCAAGCCACTCCAGAGCCCCTGCACCACGAAGATGCGCTGAATGTCGCGCCCCTGCATGCCCATGGTGCGCAGTATGGCCACCTCGCCCTGCTTGTCCACCACCACCATCACCAGCGCCGACAGGATATTGAAGGCCGCCACCATGATGATGAGCACCAGCATCAGGCTCATGAGCCGTTTCTCCATGGCCACGGCATTGAACAGTTCGCCGCGCTCGTGACGCCAGTCCTGCAGCAACAGGCCCTCGGCCAAGGGCTGCTGGCGCAGGCTCTCCACCGCAAAGGCATCATCCAGCCACAGCCGCAGGCCACTGACGGTGCCTGAGGGGTAGCGCAACAGCCGCCGGGCATCCTCCAGGTGCACCAGCGCCACCTGGTCATCCACATCTGCCCCCACCTCGAAGGTACCGGCCAGGGTAAACAGTCGCTGGCTGGGGGTGCGTCCCAGGGGGGTGTAACGGCTGCCTTCACTGGCGAGGATGCGCACCTGATCCCCTGGCTGCACGCCCAGACGACGCGCCAGACCGATGCCCAGTATCACCTCGAAGGCACCGGGTTGCAGACGCGCCAGTTGGCCCGGCTCCAGACTCTGGCGCAGCCGATCGTCGGCCGGCAGGCTCCGGGGCTCGATGCCCTGCAGGGCCAGCGCCGCCAGCTGGCCCGGACTTTGCACCATGGCTTCACTCTGGATGAAGGGCGCCGCGGCCAGCACATGGGGCCAGCCCAGCGCCCGATCGGCGGGAAAACCATCGATGGCCAGCCGCCCCTCGGTGCCGGTCACCAAAGCGTGGGGGATGACCCCCAGGATGCGCCCCTTGAGCTGATCCTCGAAGCCGTTCATCACCGAGCTGACGATGATGAGCGCCATCACACCGAGGGTGATGCCAATGGTCGAGAAGAGGGAAACGAAGGAGGCGAAGCGGTTGTCGCCGCGGGCACCGGCATACCGCAGACCGATGGCCAGGCTGACCGGTTGGAAAATGTTGGATCTCACGCCAGTCCCGAGCGTTGCTATTGAAGAGGGATAGCGGATAATAAATGCAAAGCTGCAATCTCAACAAGGGAATAGCCTTGCGCCTACCACTTTTTCGCGGCGGTCTGCCTTGCATGGCATCGTTCTGGACCCTGACCGTGTTCAACGCCGCGCGGCCTTCCCTTTTCTGTCCACCATTGACGCCAGGCAAGTCTCTGCGTGTCTGACCATCAAGCCAAACTGCCCATGACGCCATTCTTTTCTCTGGCTCCCCGTCTCAAGCCGGGAGCCTGCCAGACCCTGGGCCAGCTGGAGGGCAGTAGCCTCTCCCTGGCCGTGGCCGAGCTGGTCACCAGCCAGCCCCAGCCCGTGATACTGCTGGTTCAGGATACCCCAACGGCCCTGCGCCTCGAGCAGGAAGTCGCCTTCCTGCTGCGCGAGGCGGCCCTGGACGTATTGCTGTTCCCGGATTGGGAGACGCTGCCCTATGACAGCTTCTCGCCCCATCAGGACATCATCTCCCAGCGACTGGAGGCCCTCTATCGCCTGCCGCGCATGCAGCGCGGTCTGCTGATCCTGCCGATATCCACCCTGATGCTGCGCACACCGCCCCAGAGTTTCATCGACCGCTACAGCCTGCTGGTGAAGCCGGGGGACCGGCTGGATCTGCACGGGCTGCGCCGCCGTCTGGAGCAGGCTGGCTACAACGCTGTCGAGCAGGTGCTGGAGCATGGCGAATATGCCGCCCGCGGCTCGCTGCTGGATCTCTACCCCATGGGCTCGCGTCAGCCCTATCGCATCGACTTCTTCGACGACGAGGTGGACAGCATCCGCCCCTTCGATCCCGATACCCAGCGCTCCAGCGAACCGGTGACGGCGGTGCATCTGCTGCCGGCCCATGAGTTTCCCACCGATCAGGAGGCCATAGAGGGCTTCCGCCAGCGCTATCGGGAGCAGTTCGAGATCAGCCGGGCACCGGAGTGCATCTACCAGCAGGTCAGCAAGGGGATGTGGCCGGCGGGCATCGAATACTACCTGCCGCTCTTCTTCGAGCAGTGCACCAGCCTGCTGGACTACCTGCCGCCCCAGAGCCTGCTGCTGACCCTGGGCGATCTGCATCAGGCCGGTCTGCAGTTCTGGGCCGACATCACTCAGCGCCATGAGGATCGCCGCTACGATCCCAACCGGCCGCTGCTGCCCCCCGTCGCCCTCTACCAGCCGGTGGAAGAGCTGTTTGCCGCCCTGGGACGCTACCCCCAGATCAGATTGCAGAGCCTGCCCTGCGAGGAGAAAGCCGGCCGCCAGAACCTGCCGGTACGCCGCCTGCCCGAGCTGACGGTGGATGTACACCAGGCCGAGCCGCTGGCCGAACTCGGCCGCTTCCTCGAACAGTTCGAGGGACGGCTGCTCTTCTCGGTGGAATCCGAGGGGCGGCGGGAGTCGCTGCTGGAGCTGCTGGCACCGCTGAAGCTCGGGCTCAGGGAATTCGCCAGCCTGGGGCAATTCATGGCGGCCAAGAGCCGGTACGCCATTCTGGTCAGCCCGCTGGAGCGCGGCTTCGTGCTGGACAACCCCGCCCTGGCCCTGATCTGCGAACAGGAGCTGCTGGGCCAGCGCGTGGTGCAACGGCGCCGGCGCGACAAGCGCAGCGGTGCCGGTGGCGACGCCATCATCCGCAACCTGGCGGAGCTCAGCCTGGGCCAGCCGGTGGTGCACCTCGACCACGGCGTCGGCCGCTATCTCGGGCTGCAGACCCTGGATGCCGGCGGCATCGATACCGAATTCCTGACCCTGGAGTACGCCGGCGAGGACAAGCTTTATGTCCCGGTGACCGCCCTGCATCTCATCAGTCGCTACAGCGGCAGCGAGGATCCGCCGCTGCACAAACTGGGCGGCGAGGCCTGGAGCAAAGCCCGGCGCAAGGCGGCGGAAAAGGTGCGCGACGTGGCCGCCGAACTGCTGGATGTGTATGCCAAGCGCGCCGCCCGCCCCGGGCTGGCCTTCAGGCACGACAAGCAGGCCTATGCCAATTTCGCCGCCGGCTTCCCGTTCGAGGAGACCGAGGATCAGCTCAACGCCATCAATGCCGTGCTGGGCGACATGTGCCAGGCCAAGGCGATGGACCGGCTGGTCTGCGGCGATGTCGGCTTCGGCAAGACGGAAGTGGCCATGCGCGCCGCCTTCGTGGCCGTGCATGCCGGCAAGCAGGTGGCGGTGCTGGTCCCCACCACCCTGCTGGCCCAGCAGCACCATGACAATTTCCGTGATCGCTTCGCCAACTGGCCGGTGCGCATCGAGGTGATGAGCCGCTTCAAGAGCGCCAAGGAGCAGAAAGCGGTACTGGCGGCCCTGGCCGAGGGACAGGTGGACATCGTCATCGGCACCCACAAGTTGCTGGCCGAGGATATCCGCTTCAAGGATCTGGGGCTGCTGGTGGTCGACGAGGAGCACCGCTTCGGCGTGCGGCAGAAGGAGAAGATCAAGGCGCTGCGCGCCGATGTCGACATCCTGACCCTGACCGCCACCCCCATTCCGCGTACCCTCAACATGGCCATGAGCGGCATGCGCGATCTCTCCATCATCGCCACCCCGCCCGCCAAGCGCCTGGCCATCCGCACCTTCGTGCGCCAGTCCGAGCCGGCGCTGATACGCGAGGCCATAGTGCGGGAGCTCAAGCGCGGCGGCCAGGTCTATTACCTGCACAACGACGTGGCCAGTATCGACAAGACCGCCGAAACGCTGGCCGAGCTGGTGCCCGAGGCGCGTATCAGCGTGGCCCACGGCCAGATGCGCGAACGCGAGCTGGAAAAGGTGATGAGCGACTTCTATCACCAGCGTCATAACCTGCTGGTCTGCTCCACCATCATCGAGACCGGCATCGACGTGCCGACCGCCAACACCATCATCATGGACAGGGCCGATCTGCTGGGGCTGGCCCAGCTGCACCAGTTGCGCGGCCGGGTGGGGCGCTCGCACCACCAGGCCTATGCCTACCTGCTGACACCGCACCCCAAGCAGATGACCCCGGATGCCATCAAGCGACTGGAGGCCATCGAATCGCTGGAGGATCTGGGGGCCGGCTTCGTGCTGGCTACCCACGATCTGGAGATCCGCGGCGCCGGCGAGCTGCTGGGCGACGAACAGAGTGGTCAGATAGAGTCCGTCGGTTTCACCCTCTACATGGAGATGCTCGAGCAAGCGGTGGCCGCCCTGCGCGAGGGGCGCGAGCCGTCGCTCGATCAGCTGCTGGCGGGACACACCGACATCGATCTGCGCCTGCCGACCCTGCTGCCGGACGACTACATTCCGGATGTGAACATGCGCCTGTCCATGTACAAGCGCATCGCCAGCGCCGCCAACCCGGCGGAGCTCGACGATCTCAAGGTGGAGCTCATCGATCGCTTCGGCCTGCTGCCGCTGCCCGCCCAGCAGCTGATGCAGGTGGCGCAGCTGCGGCTGCGGGCCAACCCCCTCGGCATCCGCCGCATTGAAGTCAGCGAGCGCGGTGGTTATATCGAATTTGCCGAGCAGACCCGGGTCAATCCGCTCTACCTGGTCAGCCTGCTGCAGAGCCAGCCACGCATCTATCGCATGGATGGCTCGACCCGGCTGCGCTTCCAGATCCCGAGCCCGGATGCGGCGGCACGCTTTGCGCTGCTGGATACCCTGCTGACCGAATTCACGGTCCATCAAGCCTGAAGGAGCCCACTGTGAAACACTTGCTTTGCCTGTCGCTCGCCCTGCTCATCGCCCTGCCGGCCCTGGCCGCCGATCCCGTCTACGAGATCGAGCTGCTGGCCTTTCAGCGGCAGGTAGAGCCAGCCACCCATGGCGAAGAGGAGGGGCGGGCCCCGGCACACAGACCCCGGCTGGAGGATGGCTTCAGCCTCGACATGATAGGCGGATTGCCACTGGGAGCCTCCTCCCTGCGTCTGAACCGCGCCGCCGCCCGCCTCAGCCGCCAGGCGGCCTACAAAGTGATACTGCACGAGGCCTGGCGTCAGCCGGTCGCCACCCGCGCCAGCGCCCCCTTTATGCTGCTGCAGGCGGGCGCCGCACTGCCCGGCGCGGATGGCGAGCCGCGCCGGCAACTGGAGGGGCTGCTGCGCCTGTACCGGGATCCGCAGCTCTACCTGCAGTCCGACCTGCTGCTGCGCAAGCTGGTGAAACAGGCCGTGGCCGCCAGCCTGCCAGCGGCGCCCCTGGCCGCTGAACAGGCGCTGGGCGAATACTCCAACCGGGATCTGCGCCGCATCAAGGAAGGCGAAATCGCCTATATTGATCACCCCCTGTTCGGCCTGCTGGTGCAGGTGCGCAAGGCCGGTTAGGGCCGCCGGACAGACAAAAGCCGCCATTTCTGGCGGCTTTTGCTTTGACATCGACGTGAGCCTGTATGGCGGCGGTTGCTCAGTGCAGCTTGAGGCGCGGACGCAGCATGCGGTTGATCTGGCCAACCAGCATCATCAGGCCGGTCTTGATATAGCCGTGCAGTGCGACCTGGTGCATGCGGTACAGGGAGATGTAGACCAGGCGGGCCAGACGCCCCTCCACCATCATGGAGCCACGCATCAGGTTACCCATCAGGCTGCCAACGGTGCTGAAGCGGCTCATGGAAACCAGGGAGCCGTAGTCCACATAGGCATAAGGCTTGAGCTCGCCTCCCCCCAGCTGGGACAGGATGTTCTTCAGGCAGAGGCTGGCCATCTGGTGGGCGGACTGGGCCCGTGGCGGCACCTGCTTGCCATCCGGCATCACGCAGGCGGCACAGTCGCCGATGACATAGATATCGTCATCCCGGCTGCTTTGCAGGGTCGGCTTGACCATCAGCTGGTTGGCACGATTGGTCTCCAGACCACCAAACTCCTTCATGAAGTCCGGTGCCTTGATGCCCGCGGCCCACACCATGAGATCGGCCTCGATCAGCTCGCCATCCTTGGTCTTGAGTCCCTCGGCGGTGGCTTCGCTGACGAAGGTGGCGGTGCGCACATCCACTCCCAGCTTGCTCAGTTCGCCGTGGGCTGCCGCCGAGATGCGCTCCGGCAGCGCCGGCAGGATGCGCGGTCCCGCCTCCACCAGGGAGACCTTGAGGTTGTCGCGGGTCAGGTTCTTGTAGCCGTAGGCCGCCAGCTCTTCGACCGCATTGTAGAGCTCGGCGGAGAGCTCGACACCGGTGGCGCCGGCACCGACGATGGCAATCTTGACCTTGTGGCTCAGCTCGGCCGCGCCGGCCTTGCTCTCGCCGGCAAAGCGCAGGAACCGGTCCATCAGCAAGCCATGGAAGCGGAAGGCCTGATCCGGGCTGTCGAGGAAGATGCAGTGATCGCGCACCCCCGGGGTATTGAAATCGTTGGAGACTGAACCGATGGCCAGCACCAGAATGTCATACTCCAGCTCCCGCTCGGCCAGCACCAGCTCCCCCTTCTCACCATGGATGGGGGCCAGCACGATGCGTTTTTCCTCACGCTTGATGCCGGTCAGGCTGCCGAGCTGGAACTCGAAACCGTGATTGCGGGCATGGGACTGGTAGCTCAGGGCATCGATGCCGGCATCCAGGGATCCCGCGGCCACTTCATGCAGCAGCGGTTTCCACAAATGGGTGCGATTGCGATCCACCAGGGTCACCTGGGCCTTGCCTTTCTTCCCCATCTTGCGGCCCAGCTGGGTTGCCAACTCCAGGCCCCCGGCACCGCCACCAACAACGACAATCTTGCTCATACCAACAGTCCCTTATAATTCAGAAAACAAAAGGGAGCCGATCGCTCCCAAGTGGAATTTTTTCGAGTCAGGCCAGCTTGAAAGCCTTGATTGCCTGCAGGTGGGGGGAGATGTTCTTGAACTTGTGACCTTCTCGCGCGTCCCAGCTGATGTGGTAATAATCTTTCAATTCCTGCTCTGTGCGGCCATTATCCATCACTTCATCGTTAACAGAAAGGATACAAAAGCACTTTCCCGCGTTTTTTTTACGAAATTCCTTAACACATTTGGAGGCGATATCCACATACTCCTCCGGCCGCTCTATCCTGCCGACCATGTTCTCTTCCGGGTGCAGATTGGGGTTGAAGATCACCTGGCGGATGCCGCACAGGTAACCAATCCGCTCGCTCCAGTAGCCGCCGAGGCCGACGCCGCAAATGAGCGGCTTGGGATCGTCGCTCATGGAGAGCTGCTTGTGCACCTCCTTGAGCAGATGACTCATGTCGTGCCGGGGATACACCGTGCTGTATTGCACGAAACGCACATCGGGATCGATGAACTGCAGCTGCAACACCTTCTCGTGGTTGCCCGGGCTGCTGGCATCGAAGCCATGTAGATAAAGGATCATGAGTCGCCCTCGTCAGTCGCCAGTCAGCCTTGACCTTATCAGGTTCATCTGGCTGCACCAACCACAATGAGATGAAGGGTGCGGCGGATCAAAGTTATCACCGCTCCCAGGCTCAGCTGTGGGTCAAGTGCTCCAGCCAACGCCGAGCCTCCCGCCAGCGGCTACTGGCCTCCAGCTGGCGACGCGAGCCGCAGGCTCCCTTGCGCAGTGCCAGCGCCGCACAGGGCGGCAGCGCCGGCAGGCTGTCCAGTATCGCCACCGCCCCGGCCCTGTGGTTGCACGCCAGCAACATGTCGCAGCCGGCAGCCAGCGCCGCCCGCGCCCGCTCGGGATAACCGCCCGCCACGGCGGCGCCCTCCATGGTCAGATCATCACTGAAGATCACCCCCTGAAAGCCCAGTTGCCGACGCAGCACCTGCTTGAGCCAGAAGGGCGAGAAGCCGGCCGGTTGGGCATCGATGGCGCTGTAGATCACATGGGCCGGCATGATGGCATCCAGCTTGCCGGCCTCGATGAGGCGGCGAAACGGCCGCAGATCGGCCTGCTCCAGCTCGGCCAGCGAGCGAGCATCCCGGGGACTCTCCTTGTGGGAGTCGGCGCGCACGCTGCCATGGCCGGGAAAGTGCTTGCCGGTGGCCTTCATGCCCGCCTCATGCATGCCATCGATGAAGGCGCCGGCCAGCTCGACCACCATGTCGGGGTCATCATGAAAACTGCGATCGCCTATCACCTCACTGCCGCGCTCCAGATCCAGCACCGGCGCAAAGCTCACATCGATATCCATGGCCAGCAACTCGGCGGCCATCAGCCAGCCACAGGTCTTGGCCAGCCGGCTGCGGGTCTCGGCGCTGGTCAGCCGCGCCAGGGCGCCCATGGGCGGAATGCGGGTGAAGCCGTCACGAAAGCGCTGCACCCGCCCACCCTCATGATCGACGCCGAGCAGCAGCGGTTGACGGCCATGCTCGCGAATGGCCGCCACCAGCACCGCCAGCTGCTGCGGATCAGGATAATTTCGGCTGAACAGGATGACGCCCCCCACCCCCGGGTGGTCCAGGAGTTCTTTTTCCTCTGCATCCAGCTCGCAGCCGTGCAGATCCAGCATCAAAGGTCCCATCAAATACTCCAGCAGAACACCCGCGGGTGTCGGTAATAGGGCAGCGTGCCATGGCCGAATCGACTCTTCCCCCGGGCCCTCAGCGCGGCCGCAGGGCATCCAGATCGTTGGCCACGTCACTGAGCATGTCGCGAAGGTGTCGGCGCTGACGCGGAGTCAGGCTGGCGGACAACTCGCTCAACATGGTGATTGTATTGGCGCGGTAAGCTGCCGCCAAGCCGGCGAAGCGGCCCGCACCCAGCGACTTGCCATCCTGCAGCACGGCGACGAACCCCGTCTCGAAGGCCGGGGTGCCGCGCCGCTCGAGCGTCTCGACCAACGCCGCCAGCCAGGCATCCTGGTAATCCAGCCAGCGCGGATAGTGCTGCCGCTGCCAGTCGGCCCAGCGCCGGGTCTGGGGACGCTGGCCAGGTTCAATGCCGCCCAGCCAGCGCTGGTAGTTTTTTTCCAGTTTGCGCACATAGTCCCGCTGCACCTTGGGCCCCTCCTCCCGAGCCCACTCCTGACGCCGGGTTTGCTGTTTTTCCCGCCGGCTCTGGAGAAAATAGGCGACCTGCTGCTCGCTCAGGCTGGCCGCCAGCCGGTTGGCCGGCGGGGCAATGCCCTGGCTGAGCCGGGCCAGGGCCTGTTCGAAGCGGATGAAGTAGGCCTCGGTCTCCCGCTCGCTCAAGGGACGGGAGAGATCGTGGGACAGGGCCCGCAAGGTGACAACATAGCCGGGTAATTCATGCTGCCGATGCCAGCGCAGCAGCGCCTCGAGCTCCGTATCCAGTAGGGTACGCTGCACCGAGGTGAGCTGGAAGTAATCGTCCAGCTTCCAGGGGATGATCCAGTCCAGCCAACTGTAGAGCAGGCGCACCGTGCAGCCCGCCAGCAGCAGCGGCACCAGCAGCCAGCACCAACGACGCCATCGCCTCACGGATCACCTCCTCGCTACCTCAGTGCCTCACAGGAGACCAGCTTGCGCCTGGCGCGCACCCGCCAGGCGGGACGCGCGGCGCTCGGCCAGCAGCCGGGTCCACAAGCGGGTCATGAAATCCGCCACCGGCAACATCTGCCGCACCCGCTCCGGGGAACACTCACCGCCGGCGGCCCGGTACGCGGCCAGCAGCTGCGCGGCCCGCTGCGCGTCGAGCCTGCCGCTGAGGCAGATACCGGCCAGCTCGAAGGCCGCATCACCGCAGGCGGCATATTCCCAGTCCAGCAGCCAGGGCCGGCGGCCCAGCAGATTGCCGGCATGTAAGTCATTATGGCAAAACACCGGCGCCTGGGGCGCCAGGGCCGCCAGCCGCGCCTGGAGCTGCCGGCATCGGGCTATCCACTCGGGAGCAGGGGCGCTCAGGGCGCCCAGATAGGCAGAGAGGCGCGCCGCCAGATCCAGGTGGCCGGCAGGCGGTGTCAGCCGGTGCAGCCGGGCGGCCAGGCGCGCCAGGCAGCGCAGCCCATCCGGTGAACGAGCCCGGGCCGGGGTCCAGACAGGCTCGGGTATCCAGGCCTGGATCAGCAGGCCGCGCCCGGGCTCGGCATGCATGAGGGGCGGTGCCAGCCCGGCCGCGGCGGCCAGACGCAGTGCCTCCAGCTCCTGCTGGCGATCGATGCCCAGCCCGTCGCTCTCGGCCCCGGCCAGGCGCAGGAAATAATCGCGCCCCTTCAGCCGCAGCCGGTAGCTGTGATTGCAGAGTCCGCCCCGCAGCGGGAATAGCCGCCCGCCGGCAAAGGCCGGCGGCAGGGCAATCACCAACCCAGGGTACCCTTGCGGCGCTGCTTGCGGATCTCCTGCTGATCGGCCCATACCAGCTCGCCGCTCTTGAGCTCCATCAGGTTCATGGTCATCTGGTAATAGACGTCCTTCACCTTGCCGTTATCCTTGACGATGCTGCTCAGGTTGCCGTACAGCATGTACTGGGCGCCGGTCTGTTTGCCAAGCCGCACCATGGCCGCCGGATCCACCATGCCGCTCTGGCTCTGGTACTCCAGCTGCTGCTTGACGGCCTGTACCCGGCTCATGTCCACGAAGCGGAATTTTCCGGACCGCAGCAGGCGGGTGCGCACCGTATCCGTGATCGCTTCGGTGTCGATATGCTCGGAGGTCTTGTTGCGCAGGTTGTCGACGAAGAGCACCGGCCGGCCCCCCGCCTCCCGGGCTCCCGGGCTGGTCAGCAGCGATTGCACCATCTTGTTGGCCATGCTCTGCAGATCCGAGGCGCCGTAATCGACGGTCACGGTTTCCGTCTCCCGTGCATCACCATAGCTCACCTGGGTCGCACAGCCGGATGCCATCAGGGCCAGGCCCGCAGCCAGCGCCAGGGCTGATTTATTCATCATGGGTTTCATTCCTCCACCACTCTACGTACATCAATACGATAACCTTCGGCCTCGGGCCGCAGGGCCGACGCCTGGATCAGATGTTGCTCACCCCCGTGCAGCAGCAGCGGCTGCCAGGCGCTGGCGTCGCTCTCCAGCGCCATGCCATCGCCATCGAACCAGCTGACGCGATATTGCAGCGCCAGATCCGAGCGGGTGCGGTTGCTCAGGCGGGCAGCCACCGTCAACAGATCATCCTGGCGGCGCTGATTGGCAATGCCGAACGCCAGCTGTCGCCCCAGGGCCGCGTTGTCGACCCGCAACATCGCCTCCTGCTGCTGGCTGCCCTCAAGCGTGAGTCCGGTGGTGACGCCGGCACAGCCGCACAGCAGCAGCCCCGCCAACAACATGGCAATACGCATCCTTGATTCTCCTTGTCGATAGCCTGTCAGGACATGACCTGGCTGTGGGTCAGCAGGCGCTCGCCCAGTCGTTGCACCCATACCAGGGTGGTTTTACCCGGCTCGAGGGTCAGCGCCATACGCGCCGACGCCCCCCCAGCCTGCAGGCGCAGCGGGTGACGGCCTGCCGGCAACTCGGCACGCCAGATGCCGGCACGGTTGGGCAACGAGAGCCAGCTGCGGGTATCGGCGCGCTCGGAAAAGGCATTGTAGAGCCCGACGACCAGGCTGCCAATCTGATGCTGATCCAGCTGCGCGGCCCGGCGCCGGAGCTGCTCCTTGGCCAGCAGCCGCAGTATCTGCCTTCCCAGCAGGCCGGGTACCCGCTCCTGCAGCGAGCGGGCCGCCAGGGCATCCAGCTGCATCAGCGTGCTGCTGCGGCCGCTCAGGCGGCCGACACTCACCTGCAGATCGATGCCGGTTTCCGGCTGGTCGACATAATAGGGAAAAGCGACGTTGAAGGTACGCAGGTACCCCTCCCCCGTGCTGATGGGCAACGGCAGGAAAAACTCCTGCTGGGCCGGGATCAGCGACTCTTCGTACAGGATCAGCAACTGAGCAGGCGGGGCCGGTGCCTGGGCCATTGTCTGGCCCGTCACGGGGTGGCCGCTCCCGGCCGGCATGGGCTCCGTAGCCCTCTTGGTGGCCAGCGATGCCGTCAGCTCATCATTCGGCGTGCTCGCGAACGGCTGCTGATAGGCAGCCAGGTCGTCGCGCTGGCCCAGGCGCCGAGCCAGCCGCAGCAGATCGGCCTGCAGTACCGGACTCTCGGGTGCCATCTCGAAGGCACGCTGGTAGTCCAGGTAGGCATCGTCCAGATCGCCCTGGGCCTCATAGAGGGCCGCTGACAAATAGAAGGTATAGGCGCTTTGGAAACGTCCCTTGCTCTGGCCAATGAGACGCCTCATCTCGGGGTAGCCGCTCTCGGCCAGCTCCAGCTCCTGGCTGATGCCCTGCTGCTCGACCTCCTCGCGCAGGCGCAGCAGGTCCGCATCCCGTTCCGCCAGTGCTCGCTCCTGGATCTGGTTGGCCTTGCGCGCCTCCACCAGAGCGCCTTCAGGCTGCCCCAGGAAGAGATAGTTGAGCGCCTGGTAGTGGTGCAGCAGGATCTGCTCGTAATCGGGTGGCGCGTAAGTCAGGGTCTGATCGTTGCTCAGCAGGCTGCCGGCCTGCTGCAGGCCCTGACCGAGGCGCAATTGTGCCTGCCCGGCCTCCCACTCCAGCCAAGCATCGGCCTCGGCGAAGGCTTGCCGGCTGGCCGACCAGCGCCCGGCCAGAAAGTCGATGCGCCCCTGCTCCAGCCGGTGCAGCAGGTAGTTGTTGTCGCCCGGCTGGGTGTCGGGGATGGCTGCGCGCGCCGCGTCCCACTCCCCGGTCAGCAGGTGCTGGCGCGGCGCCGCCATCGTCCTGCTGTAGCTGACGAACAGATCCTGCCAGCCCAGTCCCGAACAGGCGCTCAAAAGCAGCACCAGGGCGACGCTGGCGCCCCGGCGCAGGTGTGATTTGGTCATGAATGACGCAGCCTAGACGGACAGCATGGGACCGAGTGATTTGCCACCCAGCAGGTGCATGTGCAGGTGGAATACCTCCTGGCCACCGTGACGATTGCAATTGACGATGAGGCGGTAGCCCTGCTCGGCAATTCCCTCCTGTTCGGCGAGCGTGCGCGCCACCGTGAACAGGCGCCCCAGGCTGACTTCATCCTCGGCGGTCACATCATTGATAGTGGGGATCAGCTTGTTGGGCACGATCAGGATATGGCTCGGCGCCTTGGGATGCAGGTCGCGAAAGGCCGTCACCAGCTCATCCTGATAGAGCAGCTCGGTGGGGATCTCCTGGCGGATGATCTTGCTGAAAATCGTTTCTGCGGACATGGGGGTGCTCCCTGGAATGCGGCATGTGAAACGCGGCGCGGCAGCCGTCCCGGGGGGCGGCTCGCCGGGACGCAGGCGAGCCGCCATTGTGACACAGCGGCCGCCCGGTTACAGCAGTTCACAGGTCGCCGCTCACAGCTCCGCTATGGCCCCCTTGCCAACCCCCTCATAAGCCACCACTCGCAGGTGACGATCACCGAGTTGCGGCTTCAGCTGGCGGGCAATGTAGTGGGCCAGCAGCTCCACCGTGGTATCGGTGTCCACCAGCTCGCAGGCCGAGGCAGGCATGGCCAGCTGGAACTCGCCCTGGGGCGCCTGATAACGGAATCCGAGGTGCTGCTCGCCAACCCATTCCCGGGCCAGGGCGCTCAACTGCAGCGCGTCCACCGGCACCTGATCTTCCTGGGTCCCCAGGTAGATATCGGCCCAGCGCGTGGCCCACTGCTGCTCCAGAGCGCCGTCCCGGGCGCCATCGACCCAGAGCTCAATCATGGAGCGGTGGCCATGGGCGATGCGCTGGCAGTTGCCATCATGCTTCTTCAGGCCATGGCTGTAATGGTAGGCCGGCGTGGTCAGGGTCTCCTGGCGCAGACACAGCTGCAGACTCTGGATATTGCCCGGCAGCTGACGACGAATGAGTGCCAGCAGATACTGGGTGACGCTCTCGGCACTGATGGCTGCCGCGGGAACAAGAGCAAAGGCCTGGGGGGGGCAGCGCAGGTGAATGCTCTGCCCCGGACGCAGGAAATCGACGCACAGATTGCCATCCTTCTGGGGCTCAACCCGGCACAGGGGCGAGCCGGCAGGCAGCAGCAGCCGGTGGTCCACCTCGGCATCGATGATAGCCTTGAGCTGTTTTTTCACCCGCCCGAAATCGAGCAACATGCTCATCTCGTTCAGCTCACCGCTCAGCTCGATATCCACCAGCCAGCTCTCGCCCACCATGCCGCGCTCGCCGCACAGGTAGGAGACGTCGATGACGGTCAGATCGCGTACAAATAACTTCATATCTTATTCCAATCCTCAACTACAGGGATGTGTGGCTTTCCGATACTATTCAAGGTACCTCCCCTCAACGGAACCGACACACCATGAACAAATTGCTCATCAAAAATGCCACTTTGGTCAACGAAGATAACATCTTCTCGTCCGACCTTCTCATCGAGGATGACAGGATCGCGAAGATAGCGCCGTCCATCATCGCCGACGGTGCCACTCAGGTACTCGATGCCGAGGGGCGTTATCTCATCCCCGGCATGATCGACGATCAGGTGCATTTTCGCGAGCCCGGCCTGACCCACAAGGGCACCATCGCCAGCGAAACCCGCGCTGCCGTGGCCGGTGGCACCACCACTGTCATGGAGATGCCCAATACCACGCCCCAGACCACCAACCTGCAGGCACTCGAAGACAAGTTCACCCTGGCCGCACAGCATGCCCTGACCAACTACAGCTTCTACATGGGCGCCACCAACGACAACCTGGAAGAGATCAAGCGCCTGGATCCCAACCAGACCTGCGGCATCAAGATATTCATGGGCGCCTCCACCGGCAACATGCTGGTCGACAACAGCGACACCCTGGCGGCCATCTTTCGCGAAAGCCCGGTGCTTATCGCCACCCACTGTGAAGACAGTCCCATGATCCAGGCCGCCGAGGCGGCGGCCCGCGCCCGCTTCGGTGACGATGTCCCCGCCCGCGAGCACGCCCGCATCCGCTCCGCCGAGGCCTGCTACGCCTCCTCCTCGCTGGCCGTCGGTCTGGCGCGCCGCTACAACGCCAAGCTGCATGTGCTGCACATCACCACCGCCAAGGAGCTGTCGCTGTTCACCGCCAGCCCGAACCTGTCCGACCTGCGCACCAAGAACATCACCGCCGAGGCCTGCGTGCACCACCTGTTCTTCAACGAGGCCGACTACGATCGTCTGGGACACCAGATCAAGTGCAACCCCTCGGTGAAGACGGCGGCCGATCAGCAGGCGCTGCTGGCGGCAGTTCGCAGCGGCGTCATCGACATCATTGCCACCGACCATGCGCCCCATACCTGGGAGGAAAAACAGAACAGCTACTTCAAGGCCCCCGCCGGCCTGCCGCTGTGCCAGCACGCCCTGCAGTCCTTGCTGGAGCATTACCACAACGGCATCCTGAGCCTGGAAACCATTGTCAAGCGCACCTCGCACGCCGTGGCCGAACGTTACCAGATCAAGGAGCGCGGCTATTTGCGGGAAGGCTACTTCGCCGACCTGGTACTGCTCGACCTCGACCAGCCCCAGATCGTCACCAAAGAGAACATTCTCTACAAGTGCGGCTGGTCGCCGTTCGAGGGCTACCGCTTCCGCAGCCGCATCCACACCACCCTTATCAACGGTCAAATCATGTACCAGAATGGCCAGGTCGGCAGCCAGCCACTCGGCCGCCGCCTGCAGTTTGAGCGCTGATTGCGCAGATTAGCAGCGAACGCACCGAGGGCATGAAAAAGGGGGCGGCAAGGTGTTGACACCCAAGGCCGAGATGCCTAGACTCTGCCCCCGTTGAGACAACATCTCAGCACTCGGCGCGTAGCGCAGCCTGGTAGCGCACTGTCATGGGGTGTCAGGGGTCGGAGGTTCAAATCCTCTCGCGCCGACCATACAACTCCACAAAAAGCCTCACTTTTTAGTGAGGCTTTTTGTTTTTGCGCTCGCCAGCGAGATCCGGCCACTTGCAAATAAACTGGCGGCCTCGGGATCCCTGAACTATGTTTAGGATGCTACGAGAGTAGCACCCTTCGACCGCCACTTGGGTGGTTGTATCAGCAACAGGGTTAGCAAATGCACCATGCAACACCAGACTGCCCTTGCGGCAGAAGTAAAAGATAAGGGCGGGCCGGTTAATCGACTCGCCCTTATTCATGGCTGCCCGTTGTCTCTTCTCTCCAGGTCCCCGTTGGCGTCGGCGCCCCTGTGTGCGATGCTGGACATCCCTTGTCTCCTCTTGCCACCAGGTGAGCCGCATGCCCTCCGCCTTTCCGCCTCCAGACCAGCCCGTCGCCTCGCCCTGCATCCGGCGCTGCCGGCTGAATGAGCACCAGCTCTGTAGCGGCTGTTTTCGCACCCTGGAAGAGATAAGCGGCTGGTCGACGGCCAGCAGTGCCGAACAGCGTGCCATCCTGAGCCGCGCGGCACGGCGACGTGCTCCCTAATCACTGGCCTCGAAACAGCTGGCGCGTTCATGGCAGTCGTCGCAGCTCGGAGCCCGGCACAGGTAGTGCCCCTCCTGTTCGCACAGTTGCCGGTAGAAGAATTTCTTCCAGCGCATGTTGCCCTGGTTCAGCGCCACCAGTTCGGGAAAGCAGCTGCTCATCAGCGCCCGCAGCTCGAGGCGCGAGTCGAGCCCCAGATCCTGCCACAGGTGGTTGAAGCCCAGCGAGGCCGTGGCGACGATGGCGGCCATGGGGGCGGACCCTGCTACGGCATGTGCCTGCAAACAGCGGGTCAGGCTCTGCTGCTCCTCCTGACGCAAAGCCAGCAGTTCGGCGAGCAGTGCCTGGCGCGCCACCTGCTCTGGCGGCAGCGTCACCGCCGCCAGGCCGCAACGTTGGCGCAGCGCCAGATAGGCCGCCTCGCCAAGGCCGAGGTGGGTCGGCAGGCTGGCCCGCCCCTCATCGCACAGCACCAGCAGGCGTGTCAGCCAGGTCAGCGGTGCATCGGGCGCGCTCATATCGCCTCCCCGTCAGCCGGATCTCGGCGAATGGCGCCTTCCTGGGGGCAGATCTGCATGCAACGGGGTCCGACCCGGTGACCGGCGCACTCGTTACAGCGCGCCGCATCGATGCGGATACAGCCCGGCAGTTCGAGGATGGCCTGCTTGGGGCAGACCTCGACGCAGCTGTAGCAGAGGGTACAGAGTGCGGTCACATGGCAGCTCATATCAGGCCACTCCCTTTCTCACCACCTTGTGGCTCTGGGGCTGCTGACTGAACCAGCTCGCCAGCGCCTCACGCACCGGCTGCCAGGCATAATCCACCACCGGCTGGATGCCGGCGGCCTCCAGCCGCTCCCAGGGCCCGAGGCCCAGACGCGAGCAGAAGACGGCATCCACGTCCTCCAGCAGCCCCAGTATGCGGTTCAGGCTGTCGGCATGCTCGTCGCACTCGTCGCTGCCCTGGCAATACTGGGGCACATGCCGCTCGCCCACCAGCGCCACCCCGTCCTCGGTCAGGCTGTAGATCTGGAAGCGCTGGGCATGCCCGAAGTGCTGATCGACCACCTGCCCGCCCTGACTGGCCACCGCCACCAGCCGCGACTGCGCATCCTCGGAGGCCCCTTGGGTGGCGATGGCGGCATGCAGCAGGGTGCGCCGGCGCATGACGCTCAGGTAATCCTCCTTTTCGGCCGGCAGCGACTCCAGGTTGAACTCCTGACTGCGATCCTCGCCCAGCATGCCCACGGCATCGGCACGGCACTGCTGGCAATGGGCCATCTGCGGCATGAAGGCCCCGCAGAGCTCGCGCACCTGCTCCACCTCGTAGGCAAGAGGCTCGCGCTGGCCGTTGAGACCGAAGTGGGTGCCGTGCTCCGGGCGGGAGATGAGCGGCATCACGTTGTGCAGGAAGCCGCCCATCGACTGGATGGACTGGCTCACCTCCGGCAGGTGCACATCGTTGATGCCCGGGATCAGCACCGAGTTGATCTTGACCAGCACACCGCGCTCCACCAGCTTGCGCATGCCCTCCACCTGCTGATCGATGAGCAGCTGGGCTGCATCCTTGCCACGGTGACGCTCGCCATCGAAGTAGATCCAGTCATAGATGCGGGCTCCGACATGCGCATCGATGGCATTGAGGGTGATGGTCACATGATCGACGCCCAGCTCCACCAGCGAGTCCACCGACTGCGGCAGCGCCAGGCCATTGGTGGAGACGCACAGCTTCACATCCGGCAACGCCGTCCGCAGCCCTTCCAGCGTTTCGAAGGTGCGTCGCTGGTTGGCCAGGGGATCGCCCGGACCGGCAATGCCGATCACGCTCAGCTGCGGAATGGCCGCTGCCACCGCCTTGGCCTTGCGCACGGCCTGCTCGGGCGTCAGCAATTCTGAGACCACGCCGGGGCGGGACTCATTAGAGCAGTCGTACTTGCGATTGCAGTAGTGGCACTGCACGTTGCAGGCTGGCGCCACCGCCAGGTGCATGCGCGCATAGCGGTGATGGGCGCCCGGAGAGTAACAGGGATGCTGCGCCACCTTGTCGGCCTGAATGGCGGAGAATTGGGCGGCACTTCCCTTGTTGCTGCTGCCACAGCCGCTGCTCGGACGGCTACCGCAGCCTTTGGCGGCGGTGGAAGGATCGGCGTTTGAATTCATGCTTGCTGCCTCGGTCACTGAGTTCCATGTTCCGGTACCTGCAAGCTTCAAACCAGGGCTAAATTTGCGGTAACTTTATGATTAACATGAATTAATCATGTATTGGCATGCCGAAAAACTGGAGGTGATTGTGACAGGGGCCTGACAATGTGACAAATCTCACACTCCATCCGCCCCGTTGCGGGATCAGAATCGCCAACCCAAGCTTGCCATGGCCAGGGTGAGGCCATGATTGGGGGGCTTGATGCCAGCGTTGGAGTAGTGCATGACCCGCAGCGCCAGATCCCAGCGCTCATTGCGCAGCCCGAGCCCGGCCCGATCCTCGAACTGAAAGCGCGTTCCCAGGCGCTGCTCGCCCAGATGGCTGCGCTCCAGATAGGCGACGCCAATGCCCAGTTCCAGATAGGGGATCAAGCCCCCGGGGCCATGGCTGAAGTCGAAACGCAGCACCGGCGACAACGCCAGCGCATGGAGATCCTCGCCATCATCCCGCCACAGGTTCCAGCTGGCGTCCGCATAGGCCGACAGGCGGCCAATCGCATCCTGGTACAGATCCAGTGGCCACTCCTTGCGCAGGGCGAGTCGATAGGCATCCTGCCCCTGAAAGCCCCGGGCCACGGCCACATCCACCCCATCCACCAGCGCCGCCTGCAGCGGCAACCCGGCCATCAGCATCACACCTGCACACACCATTCGTTTCATTACGTCCACCTCTCCCTGAGCCGGCCGCCGCCCGATGACTGCGTGCCTGATGTCATGCTTAGTGTAGGAGAGATGACAAGGAAGGAGATGAGCAAGATCATGCAGATGCGACAGGAAGAGGCAGAGGACACAGAGGATCGGTGCCCAGGGCGGGCACCGACAGCGCGGCTCAGAGCAGTACCGGCTCCTGGGAGCAGGCCTGGGCCTGATGGTCCTGCAGTACACTGACCAGACGACGCAGCCCCTCCTCCACCAGTTCGGGGGGCGTGTGGCTGAAGTTCAGACGCAGATAACCGGTGGGCGGCAGCTCATCGGCAAAGAAGGCTTCGCCGGGCATGAAGGCCACCCCGCGTGCCAAAGCCGGCTGCAGCAGCGGACGCGTATCCCGGCCATCCTTGAGTTTGAGCCAGAAGAAGAGGCCACCGGCGGGCACCTGCCAGTCGGCCAGTTCGCCGAAATGACGCTCGAGGGCCTCGGCGAAATGATCCCGGCGCTGGCGGTAGAAACCCTGCAGCTGGGCCAACCGCTCGGCCTTGTCCGCAGATTGCAGGTAGTTGAGCGCCAGCCACTGACCGGGACGGTTGGTGTGCAGATCCGCCGCCTGCTTCAGGCGCACCAGGTGAGGCATCAGGCTCGGATGGGCAATGAGATAGCCGACCCGCAAACCCGGTATCAATATTTTGGAGAAGCTGCCCTGGTAGATCCAGGGAGCCTTCTCCAGCTGGGCACAGATGGGACGTTTGGGCACGCCGTCATAATCGAGCTCGCAATAGGGCTCATCCTCCAGCAGCGGCACGCCGTGACGATCCAGCACCTCGGCCACCCGGGTCCGGTGCTCGGCGTCATAACAGACCCCGGACGGATTCTGGAAACTCGGGATCAGGTAGGCAAAGCGAGGGCGATTCAGACCTATCTCCTGCTCCAGTGCGTTCGCGTCCACGCCGTGGGGGGTCAGGGGGACGCCGACACAGCGCGCCTGAAACAACTTGAAGCACTGCAGGGCAGCCAGGTAGGTGGGAGACTCCACCAGCACGCAGCTGTCGGGATCGATGAACAGTTTGGAAGCCAGATCCAGTCCCTGCTGGGAGCCGGAGAGCACCAGTACCTGACTGGCATCACAGCGGATCCCCTTGGCGCGCGCCTCGGCGGCAATCGCCTCGCGCAGCTCCGGCTCTCCCTCGCTCATGCCATACTGGCGAACCCGTGCCGGCAACGTCGACCAGTCCGGCTCGGGAAAGCTGTCCGCGGCCGGCAAGCCGCCGGCAAAGGAGATCACACCCGGCTGCTGGGCTGCGGCCAGGATCTCCCGGATGATGGAGGAGGTGAGGTTGTGGATCCGTTGAGCAAACATGCAATATCTCCCGCCAATAGGGCCTTCGGGACCGGTTGGGGTTGCCTTTTGCAGCCTGGCCCGGTAAATAGGTCATAAAAGTTGACCTATCCTGCCATAGGAGCTCTTCAAGTCAATATGCTTGACCAAAATCAGCAGCCCGAGCTCAATCAGGCGCTGGAGCTGTTTCATTTTGCCTTTCGCTCCTTCACCCAACATCCGGATCAGATACTGGCGGCGCGGGGCCTGCAGCGGGTCCACCACCGCATTCTCTACTTCCTCGGCCGCAACCCCCGGCTCAGCGTCAACGGCCTGCTGCGCATTCTCGGCGTCTCCAAGCAGGCGCTGAATGGCCCCTTGCGGCGCCTGCAGCAACTGGGGCTGGTGGTGGCGGTGCAGGACCCCCAGGACCGACGCAGCAAGCAGCTCTCCCTGAGCCCTGCCGGCCAGATGCTGGAGGACCAGCTGTCCGGCTGCCAACGAACGCTGATGGCCCAGGTCTTCGCCCAGCTGGGTCCGCAAGCCGAGCAGCACTGGCGCGCCATCATGGCGGCCATCGCCGAGTGGCAATGGCCCGACACGGATACGCCGCCCGCTACCGGCATGCCAAAGCGCAGCGGCTGAGCGCTGCCCTCCCCGCCCGCGCGTCCCCTGCCAACGCGGCAAGCAACAAGAAGGGGCCTCCATGAGGCCCCTTCTGGACGTGCCGTGAGCACACCGCCTCAGAGGCTGGTCTCCAGGATATGGCGGCTGGTCTCCAGGCTGACCGACTGCCGCTCACCCAGCGCGGTATGACCATGCTCTTCCAGACGCTGCAGCAGTTCCGGGAATGCCTCTGCGGTGATGTCATAGGCTCCCAGACGGGTCGGCACACCCAGTGACTCGAAGAAGTCGCGTGTCTTCTGGATAGCCTGCTCGATGCGCGCTTCGGCATCCCCCTCCACCAGTCCCCAGATGCGCGCCGCATACTGCAGCAGCTTGTCATGCTTGTCGGCACGCCGGATCTGCATCACCGCCGGCAGCAGTACCGCCAGCGTGCGCGCATGTTCCAGGCCATGCAGGGCCGTCAGCTCATGGCCAATCTGGTGGCAAGTCCAGTCCTGGGGCACACCGGCGCCAATCAGCCCGTTGAGCGCCATGGTGGCACTCCACATCAGATTGGCGCGCACGTCGTATGCCTCGGGCTTGCTCAGGGCCAGGGGCCCTTCCTCAATCAGGGTCAGCAGCAATCCTTCGGCGAAGCGATCCTGTACCTTGGCCCCCACCGGATAGGTCAGATACTGCTCCATGACATGCACGAACGCATCCACCACGCCGTTGGCGATCTGTCGCTGGGGCAGACTGTAGGTGCTGGTCGGGTCCAGAACCGAGAAGCGCGGATAAACGCTCGGGTGCATGAATACCCGCTTTTCATTGCGGCTCTGGGTGATGCTGGCCGCCACACCGGCGTTGACCATGGAGCCGCCGGCCGGCAGGCTGATCTGACGGCTGATACGGCTGATGACGGCGCCGCAATTCATTTCCGAGCCGGTGGCCGGCAGGGTCAGCACCGTGGCCAGCGGTAACGCCCGCTGAATGCCCTTGCCACCATAAATGAGAATGTCCCAGGGATCGCCCAGCTCCCAGCAGGCCGCTGCAGCGATGAACTTGGTGCCATCGATGACAGAGCCCCCCCCCACGGCCAGCAGGAAGTTGATCTGCTCCTTCTTGACCAGCTCCACCGCCTGCATCAGGGTCTCGTAAGTCGGGTTGGGCTCGATGCCGCCAAACTCCACGCAGGGGCGACCGAGCAGGGCGGCCCGCACCTCGTTCATGACCCCGTTATCCAGCACGCTGCCACCACCATAGGTGATCAGAATGCGGGCATTGCTCGGAATTTCTCTCCCAATGGTTGCAATTTGGTGTTTACCAAACAGGATCTTGGTCGGATTGTGAAATTCGAAGTCAAACATGCTCTGTTCCTCTGAAGATGGTCGCGGATATGCGGGATTTTCTGTCCTGTCCAGCCAAGGGGGATCGTTATCAACAGTCTAGGTTACCACCTTAAACTGCAGGTAATGCTTTTTAGCATACAAAAACGTGATGAACACGATAAAAGATAATGATTAGCGACAGCAAGCCCTCCGGTACGGGCGGCCTGCATGCCTCGACAATGGCGACATTTTTCGGAGCGACTATCTCTGTTCCCCCGCAGGTGACCCGGTGGCCGTTGCAAAAGTAACAGCCCGTCGCATGCATCAAAGAATGGGGCCCATCCCTATGGAAAACAAGCTCTAAACAAGGCAGAATGAGGACCAAGCCGGTATAGCTCAGTTGGTAGAGCAGCGCATTCGTAATGCGAAGGTCGCAGGTTCGACTCCTGTTTCCGGCACCATACAAAACAAAGGGTTAGCTTCTTCACGAAGCTAACCCTTTGTGCTTTTTTGATGATTCATACTTACTCGCGTACTTAGCCATCCCCTCATAAGAGCGAGGCGTAGCGCGGCTTCTGGGGTATGATCTTCGTCCCCGACCAGCCAATAGCTCCAGGCAGATGCAACCCTTGACCCACTGTCATGAGTGGCCATCCAGCATCTTCCGACTTGCAGGAAGATGGATGCCTAAAAAGGTCCGAAACTGAAGCATTGACAGCTTCAACTACAACACTTCCCACCGCCCGCTCTTGCGCGGCCCAACAAATCGCAGCCGCCCGGCCTTCACTAGGCTGGAGGCGGCTCGCTCTACCGCACTGGTCGATTTGCCTATCCGCTCCGCCACTTGCTTGAGGGTTAGATCGGGTTCTACTGCCAGCAGGGCCAGAACCAACTCAGGCGTTTTCCCCCTGACTTCTACCCGCACTTCTACCTGCTCTTGTACCCGCGTTTGAGTTTGTTCGGCAGGTTGCGCTTGGATGGCGGCAGCCAGGGCATCACGTAAAGCCTCCAGCAAAAACAGGATGAAATCGGTGCAATCACTTTGATTGTCGGCTTGGCTCAATTGCTGGTAATAGGCATCCTGTCTGGACTTGATTACCGTCTCCACCGGCAGGAAGGCCAGTACCGGTTGCCAATGGCTCAAGATCAATGTTTGCCACAGTCGCCCCATACGGCCATTTCCATCGGCGAAGGGATGGATGAACTCCAGCTCGTAATGCAAGGCACAGGAGGCGATCAAGGGATGAGCTTCGGTATGGGCCAGCCAATCCAACAGCTGACTCATCAGCCGGGGCACCTGGCTGGCAGGGGGTGCCATATGCACCAGTTGGTCGCCACGGTAGATACCAACGCCGCTGCTGCGCCAGCAGCCCGCCTCGTCACACAGGCCACGCATCAGGATGCCGTGTGCGGTTAGCAGATCGTCGGCTGAAGTGGGATCCCACCCGGGCATGGCCTCGTAGGCGGCAAAGGCATTGCGCACCTCCTGGATTTCGCGGGGCAAGCCCAGAACGGGCTTGCCATCAATAACCGCCGTCACCTGTTCCAGGCTCAGGGTATTGTGCTCAATGGCCAGTGAGGCCTGAATGGTACGGATGCGGTTTTCCCGCCGCAGCATGGGCACCTGTGCACTTTGGCTTGCCCGCCACTGCCCCACCAATTCTGCAATCTCCGCCACCCGGCCAAGCAAGGCATGCGTCAGTCCAAAGGGTGGCGAGTAAGATGCGGACATAGAGATACTCCGATTGAGACAATCAACTTGTGAGGCCTAGGTTATCAGATCAACGTCGTCCTTAACGCTTGCCAAAATTCACCTGCACCACATTGCTGCTGCCCTGATTGTCCTCATCCGTGGTGGGCCCGGCGATGTGCTTTTGCACATACTCTCCCCAACGCAGAAACAGCGCCTTGAGCTTCTCCGGATTGCGCAAGGCGCCCGCCTGGTAGGTACGCAGCAGCTTGTCGCTGATCTGGTGGTTGAGCATGTGTTCGATCTCCAGGGGCCCCGCCCCCAGCTCGATGCCGCAGCAGGTGGCCACACCGCGCCGCAGATCATGCACATTGAAGGGCTCATGCTCGGCCATCTTGCGTTTTTGCAGCCGATCCAGGGCGCGCATCATGGCGTCCCCCGTGATGGGTGCACCAGGCTTGATGCTGGATTCGAAGACATAAGGACACGTCGGGCCGACGATGGCGCGCTGCTCTTCCAAAATGGCTTGGGCCAATGGGCAAAGAGTGACAACGTGAGCCCGTCCACTCTTGGTCTCGGGGATGGTCCAGCGCTCCCCGTCGATCTGTGCCCATTGCATGCTGACCGCCTCGCCACGGCGTATGGCCGTCAGGATCACCAGTTTGATGGCATTGGCAATGCTGCCTGACAATACGGTCGAGACCGCAAGCCCTCGCCCACCTGCCGCGATAGCCCCGCCTCCTGTCACCCCCTCCACCAAGTTCTGCCATACCAGGCGTAGCTCAGCGATAGTCAGCCAGCGCTCCCTCGGCTTGCCTGGCGTGGCGTTGTAGACCTTGGGCTTGAGCGCCAGGGTCGGGCTCATCTCGATGAGTTGGCGCCGCATGGCCTCGTCCATCATCTGATTCATCAGGCTCATGCACTTGCGCAGCCCTTCGACACTGTGCTTCTGGACTGTCTTGTAGTGCTGGTGCAGCTTGGACATGCTGACATCGCAGACCCGGTAACGGCCCAGGGCTCCCTGCAGGTAGTTGCGATAGAGGTTGCGATAATCTGCTGCCGTTCTGGAGCTGATCTCAGGCCTGCCATCATTGCGCCGCCTGGCCGTCGCTTTAGCAATGCGAAGGTCGCAGGTTCGACTCCTGTTTCCGGCACCATATAAAACAAGGGGTTGCCATCTATTGG
>JBFHKO010000004.1:0-33857 GCA_041595355.1 Aeromonadaceae bacterium | reverse complement strand
CAAAAGAAAACCGGCCGCGGCCGGTTTTCTTGCATCAGCATCTCCGGGGCGCGCTCGGCTCAGATCTGCATGCCCAGTGACTGACGCAGATAGGCACCGGAACCCAGCAGGCCGGGCTGCTCATGGGTGATGAGGTAGACCGGGATCCCCTGCAGATAACTCTGGAAGCGCCCCTTGTCCTCGAAGGCCACCCGAAAGCCCGAGGCGCGGAAAAACGCCAGGAACCGCGGCACTATGCCGCCGGCAATGTAGACACCGCCACGGGTCCCCAGGTTGAGCGCCAGATTGCCGCCAAAGCGGCCCATCAACACGCAAAACAGGCTCAGGGCACGGCGGCAATCGGTGTCGCTGTCGGCCAGGGCCCGCTCGGTCACGTCCTTGGGCGCCAGGGCCTCGGGGATGCGTCCATCGGCCTGCACCAGGGCACGGTACAGGTTCACCAGACCGGGACCGGACAGCAGCCGCTCGGCGGAAACATGCCCCAGCTCGCGACGCATCATCTGCAGCACCGCATCCTCTTCCTCGTTGTTGGAGGCAAAGTCCACATGCCCCCCCTCACCCGGCAAGCTCAGCCAGGCCTGGCCGGTATGCACCAGGTGCGCCACGCCAAGGCCGGTGCCGGCGCCGTAAACCGCCACCGGCTGTCCCGGCTCGGGCTCATCGCCACCGAGTTTCAGCTTGTCCTGCTCGGTGAGCGCCGGAATGGCCATGGACACGGCGGTGAAGTCGTTGATGATCTCCAGGTGCTGCAGCCCCAATGACTGCTTCATCTCCCGGATGGAAAACGCCCAGCTGTGGTTGGTCATGGCCACCCAATCCCCGGTAATGGGGCAGGCAATGGCGATACAGGCATCCGTCACCTGCGCCTCGTGCTCCTGCAGGTAGACCCGGATCACCGCCTCCAGGCTGGGATAATCCAGACCGGAATAGGATTTGCTTCTGGAAATCGCACCGGTTTCCAATTCGCACAGGGCCAGGCGGGCATTGGTGCCACCGACGTCACCGACCAAGGCATGCGTTGTCATAGATAGCTCCTTCATATGTTCTTCTTTATTGAGTCATTGCTGTTGTTAGCCGCGCGCATTCTAACGCAGCCAAGGTTCCAAAAACCTTGAGGGGATCACACCCACCCCACCTCTGCGCCACAAATGTTGTAGTTTTCTTACAAAGCACTGCACCCGCTTAAGGAAATCTGGTAATTTTGTCGGATGTAGTAATTTTTTGGATATGCGTCATACTTTGCGACTGCCGATCCTCTCTAAGATCCAACCTTGGTATAGTCTTGCCGCTCAATGAGTTGCATCAAGACTAGCGGAGGGCGCCAAGCACGGCAGCCCGCTTCAGGGCCCATATGAGTTGAGTCGTTCTCATGAATACGTTGGAAAAAATCAATAAGCACCTGGACAGTTTCAGCAAGTCCGAACGCAAGGTCGCCGAGGCCATCCTCTCCGCCCCGCAAACCGCCATTCACTCCAGCATCGCCACGCTCGCCAAGATGGCCGACGTCAGCGAACCCACCGTGAATCGCTTCTGCCGCCGACTGGATACCAAGGGCTTCCCGGACTTCAAGTTGCATCTGGCCCAGAGTCTTGCCAACGGGACACCCTATGTGAACCTGCATGTGGAAGAGGATGACAGCCCCGAGGCCTACACCGCCAAGATATTCGAGTCCACCATCGCCTGCCTGGACGTAGCCAAAAACAGCCTGGATACCCAGGCCCTGAACCGCTGCGTCGACCTGCTGACCCAGGCGAAGAAAATCTCCTTCTTTGGCCTCGGTGCCTCTGCCGTGGTGGCCCACGACGCCCTGAACAAATTTTTCCGCTTCAACATTCCCGTCGTCTGTTTCGACGACATCGTGATGATGCGCATGAGCTGCATCAACAGCAGTGAGGGGGATGTAGTGGTCGTCATCTCCCACACTGGCCGCACCAAGGCCCTGGTGGATATCGCCTCTCTGGCTCGCTACAACGATGCCACCGTCATCGGCATTACCGACAAGGATTCGCCCCTGGCACGGGAATGCAATCTGGTCCTGTCGCTGGATGTCCCCGAGGACACGGATGTCTACATGCCCATGGCCTCCCGCATCGCCCAGCTGGCGCTCATCGACGTGCTGGCGACCGGCTTCACCCTGCGCCGCGGGGTCAAATTCCGGGAAAACCTGAAAAAGGTCAAGGAGGGGATCAAAGACTCCCGTTTCGAAAACCTGATCAAGTGATTCAGAGAAGGGCCCGCATGCGGGCCCTTTTTGTTGGCAACTTCTACCGAAGCATGCTGCGTTCATGTACCATATTCGGGGCTTACGATTTGCAACAAAATGCAAGAGTTTTGAAACATGAAGCCCCTGTTTCACAAGACGTGACCACACAGTTCAACTAACTAATAAATTTTAATATCACTCTCAGTGGAGTTTCTCATGTTACGACGTACTAAAATTGTCACCACCCTGGGCCCGGCCACCGACCGTGAAGGCATGCTGGAAGGCATCATCAGCGCCGGCGCCAACATGGTGCGGATGAACTTCTCCCACGGCAGCGCCGAAGACCACATCGCCCGTGCCAACCAAGTGCGCGACATCGCCGCCAAACTGGGCAAGAGCGTGGCCATCCTGGGTGACCTGCAAGGCCCCAAAATCCGCGTTTCCACCTTCAAGGATGGCAAAATCCATCTGGCCATCGGTGACAAGTTCGTGCTGGATGCTGCCCTGGGCAAGGGTGAAGGCAACCAGGAGCAGGTGGGTATCGACTACAAGAAGCTGCCCGAAGATGTGGTGCCGGGCGACATACTGCTGCTGGACGACGGTCGGGTGCAACTGCGTGTTCTCAGCGTCGAGGGCACCCGCATCTACACCGAGGTGACGGTGGCAGGCCCCCTGTCCAACAACAAGGGCATCAACAAAAAGGGCGGTGGTCTCTCGGCGCCGGCCCTGACCGACAAGGACAAGGAAGACATCAAGACCGCGGCCCTGATGCAGGTCGACTACCTGGCTGTCTCCTTCCCGCGTAACGGCGCCGATCTCAACTATGCGCGTGAACTGGCCCGTGAAGCCGGCTGCAATGCCAAAATCGTCGCCAAGGTCGAGCGCGCCGAGACCGTGGCCACCGACGAAGCCATGGAGGACATCATCCTGGCCTCCGACGTCATCATGGTAGCCCGGGGCGATCTGGGTGTAGAGATCGGAGATTCCGAGCTGATGGGGGTGCAGAAGAAGCTGATCCGCAACTCCCGCCGCCTGAACCGCGTGGTGATCACCGCGACCCAGATGATGGAGTCCATGATCAAGGCGCCGCTGCCGACCCGTGCCGAAGTCATGGACGTGGCCAACGCCGTGCTGGACGGTACCGATGCCGTGATGCTGTCTGCCGAAACCGCCGCCGGCGATTTCCCCATCGAAACCGTCACGGCCATGGCCAGCGTCTGTCTGGGCGCCGAAAAGCACCCCAGCGTCAACGTCTCCAACCACCGCATGAACTACACCTTCAACTCCGTTGAAGAAACCCTGGCCATGACCACCATGTACGCCGCCAACCACATGGCCGGCGTCAAAGGCATCGTCACCATGACCGAGTCCGGCACCACCCCGCTGCTGATGTCCCGTCTCAGCTCCGGCCTGCCGATCTTCGCCCTCTCCCGCCATGAGCAAACCCTGAACTGGGCCAGCCTGTACCGCGGCGTGACCCCCATTCGCTTCGATGCCGATGAAAACAAGCCGGTTCTCGAGGTGTGTCTGGATGCCCTGAACGAACTGAAAGGCAAGGGCTACCTGAAGTCCGGCGATCTGGTACTGGTGACCCATGGCGACAAGATTGAAACCATCGGCAGCACCAACACCTGCAAGCTGATGACCGTCGAGTAAATCAAGACACCCGATTGCCGATGCAGAACCCCGCCTGGTGCGGGGTTCTTTTTTTGGCGCCTCCCATTCTCCGGAAATGCTCCGAGTGAACAACCTACAGAGAGATCACAGCTAACCGGCGGCGTGCCATGCCGCCGGCTCGGCCACGGGCGGCGCCTGCAATCGCGCCAACCCCTCCTCCAGGCTGGCGACCAGCTCCAGCTCACCCGCCCGCGGCTCGAAATGCGCCCGCGCCAGGGTCTTGAGCGGCTGGAACTGCAACTCGGCTAGCAGCAGGCGGGTCCCCGCCTGGCGCATCGTCTCACAGAAGCGCTCCAGTGCAACCAGCCCGCCCGCATCCAGCACCGGCACTGCATCCAGCAACAGAATGACGCCCTGATGACCCCGGCAACGGGAGGTCAGCTCGGCAAACACCCGGTCGGCCGCCGCAAAGAACAGCGGTCCGGAGATCTTGAACGCAACCCAGCCGGCCGGGATCTGCGCCGCCCAGCGTCGCTGCGAAGCAAGATCGGAAAGCAGCGTCATCCTGGCTATCTCGCGCATGAACAGCAGTGCGGCCAATACCACCCCGGCGGTGATGGCAATCACCATGTCGAACAGCACCGTCAGAGCCATGCAGGCCAGCATGACCAGCACGTCGGCCCGGGAGGCCGTGCTCAGCAGCGCCCAGACCTTGTGCGCCTCGCTCATGTTCCAGGCCACCAGCAGCAGCAGTGCCGCCATGGCCGACAGCGGTAACCAGGAAAGCCAGGGGGCCAGCAACACCAGCGCCAGCAATACCACCAGCGCATGCACCACGGCTGCGATCGGAGAGGTGGCACCGGCACGCACATTGGCCGCCGAGCGGGCAATGGCTGCCGTGGCGGTGATGCCACCAAACAAGGGCGCAATAAGATTGCCCAGGCCCTGCCCCAGCAGTTCACCATTGGAGTGGTGCCTGCTGCCCGTCATGCCGTCCAGCACCACGGCGCAGAGCAGGGACTCAATGGCCCCCAGCATGGCCATGGAGAAGGCGGCAGGCAACAACTGTTGCAGGCTGGCCAGGCTCCAGGCCATGGGTTGGCCATCCGGGCCCGGCCACTGCCAGGGCCACAGCAGGCTGGGTGCCAGCGGCGGTATTCCCTGCCCCTGCACGCCATTGGCCAAGGTGTAGCTGAAGCGGCTGCCGATGGTGGCCACCTCGCCCCCCAGCAAGGTGATCAGCCCCGCTACCGCCAATCCCACCAGCACCGCCGGCAAGTGACCGGTGACCGGTGGCTTCAACCGGGGCCACAGCAACAGGGTGGCCAGGGTGGTCACCCCCACCAGGGTGTCGCCCCAATGCAGGTTGGGCAGCTGGCTGACCAGCAGTTGCAGCTTGTCCAGATAATGCTCCGGCATCTCGGCGATGGGCAGACCAAAGAAATCCTTGATCTGCAGGGTGGCGATGACGATACCGATACCCATGGTAAATCCCAGCGTCACCTGCACCGGGATGTAGCTGATGAGGCGCCCCAGTCGTCCCAGCGCCATCATGATTAACAACACGCCGGAGAGCATGGTGGCCATCAGCAGTCCGCCCAATCCGAAGCGCTGGGCCACCGGGAAGAGAATCACCACGAAGGCCGCCGTGGGCCCGGAGACGCTGTAGCGCGAACCGCCGCCGAGGGCGACGACGATGCCGGCGATCACCGCAGTATAGAGGCCATGCTGGGGAGCAACGCCGCTGGCAATCGCCAGCGCCATGGCCAGCGGGATGGCGATGATACCGACCGTGATACCGGCGATCAGATCGCATCCCAGACGCGGGTATGCATAGGGTTCCGATAGACAGGCGTCCCGCAGGGCCGTTGCCAGTCTGACGAGATGTTGCTGAGAGTGTGTGTGCATAGTCACCCGATGAGATGGAGTGAAAGGAATGGCCTGGCTCCAACAGAGTCACACCAACCTTACGCCTGGCCATAAATCGGGATATGGATCACGATCAACAAGAGAGCGGTTTGCCGCCATGCGTTAGGTGCGCAGCAGACCCAGACTGCGCACAAACAAGAAAGCCAGCAGCTGCTGGCTTTCGATTATGGTCTGGTTGGAAATTACTTGGTTTCTGCGGGAGCAGATGCGTCTGTGGTCGCTGCGTCGGAAACGGCCTCTTCAACCATCGCGTCGGCGGCCGGAGCCGCCTGCTCGACCATGGCTTCGGCGGCCGGAGCCGCCTGCTCGACCATGGCTTCGGCAGCCGGAGCGGCTTGCTCAACCATCGCCTCGGCAGCCGGAGCGGCCTGCTCGGCGGCCGGAGCCGCTTCTTCCATCTTCTTTTCACCACAAGCGGTCAGGGCGACCAGCATCAGTCCAGCGAGGAGCAGTGATTTTTTCATCGACTTTCCTTAGTATGTGAATCGGAACTTTACAGCCTCCAGATCCAGCAGCAACCGCCAATCTGTTTTGACAACAGCTCATACGGCAAGCCCCAGGATCCACATCGGGCTGTCCCGCGGATTTTACCAAGGCAGTATGCCAGATCTAGCCTCAAACGAACTTTTTTATTTCAAAAACAACGAGTAAACTGGCATTTGCCATGCAAGAAAGCAGCCTGCGTGACCTATACCAGAGCATCCAGGGCCCCAGCCTGCCATCCTGCTATCAGCATAGCCCATCCTGGCCCGACCATGAGCACTGACCGCCCCTTGCTGCGGCTGGAGTGGTGAGCCATGAACATCGCTATCCGCTTGTTTTCTCAAATCCATGCCGGGCAGGCATCCCTTGCGGCGGCCGGCACAGAAATGCAAAAACCCCGCTTGCGCGGGGTTTTTCAATTTGGCGGTGAGGGAGGGATTCGAACCCTCGATACGTTGCCGTATACACACTTTCCAGGCGTGCTCCTTCAGCCACTCGGACACCTCACCAAATTGTTTCATCATGAAGCGGCACTGTACGCGCTCAATCGTGACGACGGGCGGCATCATAGTGAAGCCATCGGAAAAATACAACACAAAAATCAGCGAAAACAAGGCGTTTGGCTATTTGTGCAGCAGAAGGCTCAGGCCGGCCCTCAGGCATCCAGCGTCTGTACCGCTACCGGCTCCAGTTTGGCCTTCCAGTAAGCCGGCCCGATGTGGTGAATGTTCTGCCCCTGGCTGTCCACCGCGACCGTGACCGGCATGTCCTGCACCTCGAATTCGTAGATGGCCTCCATGCCCAGTTCCGGGAAGGCCACCACCCGTGCCGACTTGATGGCCTTTGAAACCAGATAAGCCGCGCCGCCCACCGCCATCAAGTAGACCGCCTGATGTGCGCGGATACTGGCAATGGCCTGGGGACCGCGCTCCGACTTGCCTATCATGCCAATGAGACCGGTCTGGCCCAGCATCATGTCGGTAAACTTGTCCATGCGAGTGGAGGTCGTCGGGCCTGCCGGACCCACCACCTCATCGCGCACCGCATCCACCGGACCCACGTAGTAGATGAAACGGTTGCGAAAATCGACGCCCTCGGGCAGCGGCTGGCCCTGGGCCAGCAGATCCTGGATGCGCTTGTGGGCCGCGTCCCGGCCGGTGAGGATCTTGCCGCTCAACAGCAGGGTCTCGCCCACTTTCCAGTTCTGCAACTCCGCCTTGCTGATGCCATCCAGGTTGACCCGCCGGGCGGAGGCCCCTGCCTGCCAACTGATGCGTGGCCAGTCATCAAGGTTGGGCGGCGCAAGCTGTGCCGGTCCCGAGCCATCCAGACTGAAGTGCAGATGCCGGGTGGCGGCACAGTTGGGGATCATCACCACTGGCAGCGAAGCGGCGTGGGTGGGCACCGATTTTATCTTCACATCCAGTACCGTGGTGAGTCCGCCCAGCCCTTGGGCGCCGATGCCCAGCTGATTGATCTTCTCGAGCAGCTCGAGACGCAGCTCCTCCTCGCGGTTGTGGGGCCCGCGCTGGCGCAGCTCATGAATGTCGATGGGCTCCATCAACGCCTCCTTGGCCAGCACCGCCGCCTTCTCGGCGGTGCCGCCGATACCGATGCCCAGCATGCCCGGCGGACACCAGCCGGCCCCCATGCCCGGCAGGGTCTTGAGCACCCATTCCACTATGTTGTCGGAGGGGTTGAGCATGGCCATCTTGGCCTTGTTCTCCGAGCCGCCGCCCTTGGCGGCAATCATCACCTCCACCTTGTCGCCGGGCACCAGCTCGATATGCACCACCGAGGGGGTATTGTCACGCGTGTTGCGCCTGAGACCGGCGGGATCGCTCAGCACCGAGGCCCGTAGCGGGTTATCGGGATGGGTGTAGGCGCGCTGCACGCCGGCATCCACCATCTGCTGCACCGTCAGCTCGCTTTGCCATTGCACCTGCATGCCGATCTTCAAAAAACAGGTAACGATGCCGGTATCCTGACAGATGGGTCGCTGCCCCTCGGCCGACATGCGGGAATTGATGAGGATCTGGGCGATGGCATCCTTGGCGGCAGGGCTCTGCTCCAGGTGATACGCTTTCTCCATCGCCTGAACGAAATCCAGCGGGTGGTAATAGGAGATGAATTGCAGGGCATCTGCCACCGAATCGATGAAATCCTGTTGTTTGATCACGCTCATTGGGGTCTCCACCTCAGGCCGGCACGCGGGCCAATCGAAAAGAGTGCTGTCCAGAGAGGGCATCATACGCCGCCCCCTCCCCCCGGGGCCATGCCGACGCCACAATTTTGCAACATCGACCGGGTCATGGCGTGGCCGGGTCGTGCCGACAGTCGGGATATGCTACCCTTCGCCCAGTTTGATGCCGTCCGTACTCCATGTTCCTGCCAGGTTGCCCCATGACGTCGCCCCTAAGCCGAATCACCCTGCCCCTAGAGTCCTCGCTCCATGCGCTGTTTGCCCGTATCCAGGCGCGCCCCTGGGCCATGCTGCTGGAATCCGGCAGCGCCGAGCATCCGGACAGCCGCTTTCACATTTTGAGCGCCGATCCGCTGGCCACCCTGCAAACCCGCGGCGAGTGGACCTGGGTGGACGAGCCCGGCATCAGCTGGCGCAGCGAGGCCGACCCGCTGGCGCTGGTGCAGGAGCTGCAGATCCGCTGCCTGGGGCCGTTGCAAGAGACGCCGGATCCCCTGCCCTTCACCGGCGGCGCCCTGGGGCTGTTCGGCTACGATCTGGGACGGCGTTTCGAGAGCCTGCCCCAGCAGGCCAATGCCGATCTGCGATTGGCGGACATGGCGGTCGGCATCTACGACTGGGCCTGGGTCATCGATCGGCACAGCCGCCTGGCTCACCTGGTGGTGCGTGGTGATGAAGCGGCCCTGGCGCGGCGGCTTGCCTGGTGGCAGGCCCTGCCGGAGGCGGCCACCGAGCGGGAGTTTACCCTGACCGGCCGCTGGGAGGCCAACATGAGTGCCGAGGGCTACCGTCAGCGCTTCGAGCAGGTGCAGGCCTATCTGCGCGCCGGCGACTGCTACCAGATCAACCTGACCCAGCGCTTCCAGGCGCCCTACCAGGGCAGCGAGTGGCAGGCCTATTGCGAGCTCAGTCGGCACAATCAAGCCCCCTTCTCCGCCTTCCTGCGCCTGCCCGATGCCTGCCTGCTGAGCCTGTCACCGGAGCGCTTTCTGGCACTGGAGGGACACCAGGTGCAAACCAAGCCCATCAAGGGCACCCGGCCGCGGGGCGCTGATGCACACACCGATGCCGCCCAGGCTGCCGCGCTGGCCGCCTCGCCCAAGGACAGGGCCGAAAACCTGATGATTGTCGATCTGCTACGCAATGACATCGGCCGAGTCTGCATCCCGGGTTCGGTGCGCGTCCCCGAACTGTTTGCCATCGAATCCTTTCCGGCGGTGCACCATCTGGTCTCCACCGTCACTGGTACCCTGACGGACCGCTGTTCGGCCACCGATCTACTGCGCGCCTGTTTTCCCGGCGGCTCCATCACCGGTGCCCCCAAGATCCGCGCCATGCAGATCATCGAGGAGCTGGAGCCCCAGCGCCGCTCCGCCTACTGCGGCAGCATCGGCTACCTCAGTCAGCATGGGCGCATGGACACCAACATCTGCATCCGCACCCTGATCGCCGAGGCCGGCAGCCTCTACGTCTGGGCCGGCGGCGGTCTGGTGGCCGATTCCGAGGTGGAGGCGGAATATGCGGAAACCTTCCATAAGCTGGATAAGATACTGCCGGTGCTGGAGGCATAATGGAGCTGGATGAATTCCTGCTGCGCTTTCAGCTGCACCGGCCGCTGCTCGGTGAGACACTCCGGCTCACCGAGCTGAAACCGGCGGCCGTGCTGCTGCCCATAGTGGAACGCCCCGCCGGGCTGGCATTGCTGTTGACCCGTCGCAGCCTGGCCTTGCGTCACCATGCCGGCCAGATCTGTTTTCCCGGCGGTCGCCAGGATGCGCAGGATCGGGATCTGATCCAGACCGCCCTGCGGGAGACGCGGGAGGAGCTGGACATAGCGCCGGAGCAGGTGCAGGTGCTGGGCATGCTGCCCGGCCACCACACGGTGAGCCGCTACCATGTCACGCCGGTACTGGGAGTGGTGGCCGCGAATGCCATCATTCGCCCCTATCCGGATGAGGTGGCCGAAGCCTTCGAGCTGCCCCTGAGCCCGCTCCTGGAGCCGCGCAACTTCCAGCTGCAGCGCATGCTGCGCCATGGCCGGGAGCTGGAAGTGTGCGGCATCCAGCTGCAGGGACGGCTGATCTGGGGTGCCACGGCGCGCATCCTGCTGCAGCTGGCCCGGCAGATCGCCGACTGAAACCGGGCCCTGCGGCCCGGTCGCCTCAACGCATCGGCAAGCTGATGCCCTCGAACAGCGCATCAATCTCATAGGGCGTCTTGAGTGCCAACGCCTTGTCCACCAAATCGCGGGTGAGGTGGGGCGCAAAGCGCTCCATAAAGTCGTACATATAGGTGCGCAGGAAGATCCCCTTGCGAAAGCAGATCTTGGTGGTGCTGGGCTGGAATAGATGGCTGCCATCCAGCATTACCAGATCGGTATCCACCTCCGGCTCCACCGCCATGGTGGCAATCACCCCCACCCCCAGTCCCAGCCGCACATAGGTCTTGATCACGTCCGCATCGGTGGCCGTGAAGACGATGCGTGGCTCGAGACCGGCCCGGTTGAAGGCCGCATCCAGCTCGGAACGACCGGTAAAGCCGAAGGTGTAGGTCACCAGCGGATAACGGGCCAGATCCTCCACCGTGAGCTGCCCCACTCCCTCAAGGGGATGTCCCTTGGGGACGATCACGCTGCGGTTCCAGTGATAACAGGGCAGCATGATCAGATCCTGATACAGGTGCAACGCCTCGGTGGCGATGGCAAAGTCGGTGGTACCCTTGGCCACCGCCTCGCTGAGCTGGGCCGGCGAGCCCTGATGCATGTGCAGCGACACCTTGGGATAACGCTTGATGAAGGCCTGGATCACCCCCGGCAGAGCATAACGGGCCTGGGTGTGGGTAGTGGCGATATTGAGGGTCCCCTGATCCGGACGGGTGTATTGGCCGGCCACCGACTTGATGCTCTCGCACTTGGCCAGGATCTCCTGGGCAATCTTGAGAATATCGCGCCCGGCGGGGGTGACCTGGGTCAGGTGCTTGCCGCTGCGTTCAAAGACCTGCACCCCCAGCTCATCCTCCAGCATGCGCACCTGCTTGCTGATGCCGGGTTGTGAGGTATAGAGACTTTCGGCGGTGGCCGACACATTCAGATTGTGATTGGCCACCTCCACGATGTAACGCAACTGCTGTAGCTTCATGTCATTCCTGAATAAAAGAGGCCTGCTTAAATACTATCAATCATAACCCGGGACGCTGCCAGCCTGACGGAGCCAACCCTCGACAGCGCGCCGGTCGCCCCATCACGACGCCCTCAGTCCACCGCCAACCGCGGCACCGGCGCCTGCACGCGTAGCAGCAGCGCCGGCGCCGCTATCAGTGCCATCACCAGAAAGATGCCACCGGCAAACTCGGTGTAGAGGGTGCCGGTCAACACCGTCAACCCGGCCATCACCACCCCCG
Organism: Aeromonadaceae bacterium; assembly: GCA_041595355.1. GTDB lineage: Bacteria > Pseudomonadota > Gammaproteobacteria > Enterobacterales > Aeromonadaceae > JBFHKO01. The sequence goes on along the minus strand of JBFHKO010000004.1, from coordinate 22,023 downwards.
ACAGCGCCGCATACAGGGTCTGGGCCGGGATCACCTGCTCGCGGGGCAGCGCCAGGGTCAGATGACGCATGGCCGCCAGGTGGGTGAAACAGAAGGTGACGGCATGCAGGCTCTGCACCAGCAGCAACCAGGGCAACGCCGTGGTCAGCCCCAGGGTGAGCCAGCGCAGCACGCAGGCACCGGCGGCGATCAGCAGCAATTGCTGAGGGCTCATGTGACCCAGCAGCCGGCGACTGAAGGCAAACATCAGGATCTCCGCCACCACCCCGACCGCCCACAGATAACCGATGGTCGAGGCGTCGTAGCCCTGGGATTGCCAGTAGAGGGTGCTGAAGCCGTTGTAGGCGGCATGACTGCCGAGCAGCAACGAGACGATCAGCAAAAAACGCTGGAAATCACGCTGCCGCAACAGGCTCCAGTAAGAGACCCTGGACGGCCCCTCCGCCAGCGCCTCGGGCGCCGGCACCAGCGGCACCCAGCTCAGAACGCAAGGCAGCAACAGTCCCAATACCATGATGTGCAATATCCAGTCGGCCCCCCCCTGCTGCACCACGGCGCCCACCAGTACGGTGGCGGTGACGAAGGCGAGAGAGCCCCAGAGACGCACCTTGCCATAATCGAGCTGGACCTGCAGCATCATGCGCGCCGACAGCGCGTCGCTGAGAGGGATCAGGGTGGGATAAATGAAATTCGCCACCAGGGTCAGCAGCAACAGGGCGCTGAAATCACGCAGCACATAGAAACCGGCAAAGCTCAACAGGCTGAGCAGGGCCAGTCGCCGACACATGGGCAGCAGCCCCTCGGCGCCGGAAATTCGCGACATGATCAGCAAATTGCCGGGAAAGCGCACCGCCAGCCCCAGGCCGATCAGCAGGCCAATCTGTTCGGCCGACAAGCCGATGGAGGCCAGCCACAGGGCCCAGAAAGGACCATAGGCACCGAGTACAAAATAGAGCGAGGCCAGAAACAGGGCTAACCAGGGATAGGGTCTCATGATGAGGACGGGCTGCTGCGAAGGGAAGCGAAGAGCGCGAGCATAACAAAAGCCGTCATGGGTTGTCAGTGCCTGCGAGGAGGGCAGCGCTGCGCTGCGGCACCCCACTCGGATCCCACCGGAGTTACTTGAGATTGAAACCCTGGCGCTGCAGGTAGTCCATCATGAAGGGGCGCGCCTCGCGGCCGAGGATCTGGCGGATCTGGGCGCTCCAGCTCTGGCTCTTCTGATTGCTCTCGCGCCCGGCATAATAGGCTTGCATACGCGCATCATAGGCCGCCAACAATGCCGGATCGGGCGCCGTCTGGTAACGGTTTTCATGCACCACCAGGGCCGCCGGCAGCCGCGGTTTGACGGCCACCTCCCGCGCCGGATGACCAAGACAGAGGCCAAACAGCGGTATCACCAGTCTGGGCAGACCCAGCAATTCGGTCACCGCATCGGGCGCATTGCGAATGGCACCGATAAAAACGCCACCCAGCCCCAGGGACTCGGCCGCCAGCAGCGCATTCTGCCCCATCAGGGCGCCATCGATGGCCCCGATCAGCAGCTGCTCGACATAGCCGGTCAGGGCGTCCGGGGCTATCTGGCCATGGCGATAGAAGTCGGCGCAAAACACCAGAAACTCCGGCGCGTCGGCCACATAGGCCTGCTGGCCGCACAGCCCCATCAGCGCCTGCCGCTGGATGCTGTCGGTCACGCGAATGATGCTGACGGCCTGCAGGAAGCTGGAACTGGCTGCCGCCTGGGCGGCCGCCAGTATGGCCGACAGCTGCTCCGGGGCGATGGGCTCGGGCGTATAGTGGCGCTGGGAGCGGTGTGCCAGCATGAGATCGATGGTCGGGGTCATGGCAGTTCCTCGGCATGAATGACGAATGAATGGCAGCTGGCGGGCATGGCCTCAGCGCGCGACGCGCTGCAGCTGCTGCCACATCTGCCGCACCAGCGTCTCATCGGCAGCCACCAGCTCGCCGGCGGCACAGGCCTGCGACAGGCTGGTCTCGACGCCCTGACAAAGCGCCGCTATGCTCAGGCTATCACGGGATTCACACTGGGCCACCGCCAGGGAGATATGACCGCGCAGGTAACCGCCGGCAAAGAGCTCATCGGCGCTCGCCGTGGCGACCTGATGGTCTATCTGCTCCAGCACTTGCCGCTCGAAATCGTAAAGAGTCATGCTGTTCCTCGAATGACGACCGTTGACCCCAGTAACGATACCGGCCGGATGGGGAGCCTGCCATCCTGCCCGAGTAGCGCAGACTTTTCCAGCACCCGCTGCGCCGGACGCTAGCACAGACCAGGCTTGTCCGCCCCCACGGGCCTGATAGACTGAGCCCCCGGGCCGCGTGCCTTCCTCTCCACACTTAAACCAAATGGAACCCTTTATGTTTGAATGGCTACTGGATCCCGCTGCCTGGATGGCGCTGACCACCCTGACCCTGCTGGAGATCGTGCTCGGCATCGACAACATCATCTTCATCTCCATCCTGGTCAGCAAGCTGCCCCCGGCCCAGCGCCAGCGTGCCCGGGTGCTGGGACTGGCCGGTGCCATGCTCACCCGTATCCTGCTGCTGCTGTCGCTGGCCTGGGTGATGCAACTGACCGAGCCGCTGTTCAGCCTGCTGGGCGAAGCCATCTCCGGACGGGACATCATCCTCATTCTCGGTGGTCTGTTTCTGCTGGCCAAGAGTACCCACGAAATCCACAACAGCCTGGAAGACGGCCATGCGGGGAGCCAGGGCGGTGGCGCCACGGCCGGCTTCATGGCCACCCTGGTCCAGATCGCCATCCTCGATATCATCTTCAGCCTGGATTCCGTCATCACGGCGGTGGGTATGGCCGACCATGTTCCGGTCATGGTGCTGGCCATAGTGATAGCCGTCGGGGTGATGATGTTCGCCGCCAAGCCGATTGGCGACTTTGTGGACGAGCACCCGACGCTCAAGATGCTGGCGCTGGCCTTCTTGATCCTGGTGGGCGTGGCGCTCATCGGCGAAGGCTTCGACCAGCACATACCCAAGGGCTACATCTACTTCGCCATGGCCTTCTCGCTGGGCGTGGAGATGCTCAACCTGCGCCTGCGCAAGGGTCCGGCAAGCCAGGTGGTGCATCTGCACAAGAGCATGGAAGAGTAACCCCGCCACGTCCCCTCGCAATGCAAAATGCCGCCCGAGGGCGGCATTTTCATGGCTCAGTGGCATGCGTTCATGCCGCCGTCGACTCAGCGCAGCTGGGGCGTATCGGTATGCACATGCAGGTTCTGGGCACGGTGGCGCAACAGGTGATCCATCAGTACCAGCGCCAGCATCGCCTCGGCGATGGGGACGGCACGGATACCGACACAGGGGTCGTGGCGGCCGCGGGTCACCATGTCGGTGGGGTGTCCCTGCTTGTCGATGGTCTTGCCCGGCACCATGATACTGGACGTGGGCTTGAGCGCTATGCTGGCGACAATATCCTGACCCGAACTGATGCCGCCGAGGATGCCGCCGGCATGGTTGCTGAGAAACCCTTCCGGCCGCATCTGATCGCGATGCTGGGAGCCGCGCTGCTCGACCACCGCAAAGCCGTCCCCTATCTCCACCGCCTTGACGGCATTGATGCCCATCAGGGCATGGGCAATGTCGGCGTCCAGGCGATCAAAGACCGGCTCACCAAGGCCCACCGGCACCCCGGTGGCCACCACCTTGAGACGGGCACCGATGGAATCACCCTCTTTTTTCAGCTCGCGCATGAAGGCATCCAGTGCCTCCAGCTTGTCCGGATCAGCGAAGAAGAAGGGGTTGTTCTCGATGATGTCGCGCTCGAAGCGCTCGCCTTTGACGGGACCCAGCTGCTCCAGAAAACCGAAGATCTCGATGCCGTGGACCAGCTTGAGGTATTTTTTGGCGATGGCACCGGCGGCCACCCGCATGGCCGTCTCCCGGGCCGAGGAGCGCCCGCCGCCACGGTAGTCGCGAATGCCGAACTTCTGATGATAGGTGTAGTCGGCATGCCCGGGGCGAAACAGATCCTGGATATCCGAGTAATCCTTGGAGCGCTGATCGGTATTTTCGATCAGCAGGCCGATGGCGGTGCCGGTGGTCTTGCCCTCGAACACCCCGGAGAGGATCTTCACCTCATCGGCTTCCCGCCGGGCGGTAGTGAAGCGCGAGGTACCGGGCTTGCGACGATCCAGATCCTGCTGCAGATCGGCCTCGGTCAACGGCAGCCCGGGGGGGCAACCATCGACGATGGCCCCCAGTGCCAGACCATGACTCTCACCGAAGGTAGTGACACGAAACACCTGTCCTAGACTATTGCCTGCCATATCGCTCTCAACTCCCGTAGGAGGCGAACTGATCCCGGACCTGGTCCAGTTGCGCCTTGGTCAATACAAATACCCCGTGGCCACCCTGTTCGAACTCCACCCAGGTAAAGGGCACATCCGGGAACTGGGCCTCCAGATGCACCTGGCTGTTGCCCACCTCCACCACCAGCAGCCCCTGCTCGCTGAGGAAGTCACCCGCCGTCGCCAGAATACGCTTGGCCAGCACCAGGCCATCGTTCCCGGCCGCCAGGGCCAGCTCCGGCTCGTGACGGAATTCCTCCGGCAGGTCATCCATGTCCTCCTCGTCCACATAGGGCGGGTTGGAGACGATGAGATCGTACTTGTCGCCGGCCGGCAGGGCCGCCAGCAGATCCGAGCGCAGCGGGAACACCTGCTGCTCCAGACCGTGCAGCTGAATATTGATTTCCGCCACCGCCAATGCCTCATCGGAGATGTCGATGGCATCCACTTCCGCATCCGGGAAGGCATGCGCCAGGGCGATGGCGATACAGCCCGAGCCGGTACACAGATCCAGGATGCGCCGCGGCGACTGGCTGAGCCAGGGAGCGAATTGCTTGCCGATGAGCTCGCCGATGGGCGAGCGTGGAATGATCACCCGCTCATCCACATAGAACTCCATACCGGCAAACCAGGCCTTGTTGGTCAGGTAACCGGCCGGGATGCGCTCCTGCACCCGTCGCTGCACCAGCTCGGCCAGCACCCGACGCTCACTGCGGGTCAGGCGCGCCTGACGCAGCTCGGCGTCCACAACCGGCGGCAGATGCAGACTCGGCAGTATCAGCTGCAGGGCTTCATCCCAGGCGTTATCGGTGCCATGACCGAAAAACAGGCCCGCCTCGTTGAAGCGGCTCACCGCCCAGCGCATCAGATCATTGACCGAGCGCAACTCGTCGACCACCTCGTCGATGAATATCTTGTCCAAAACTGCCTCCGGGTCGAGTAGAATTCGGGCCTGGGCCCACACAGAGATGCCGGATACCGCTGCCGATGATGAAAAAAAACAGGCTGGATGCACAGGAGCTGGCCCTGTTTCGCGAGGCCGTTGCGGGTACCCGACAAATCGAGCAGGATACCATAAGTCCCGTCCCGCCCCCGGTCAAGCAGAAAGCTCGGCTGCGCGAACACCGCGAAACCCTGGATACCGCCCACTATTTTTCCGATCAATTCGAGCCGCATCTGGCCGACGAGGGTCCCGCCCGTTACCTGCGCGCCGATGTCTCCAGCTTCGAGCTGAAAAAGCTGCGCCGCGGCGATTATGTCCCGGATCTGATGCTGGATCTGCACGGCCTCACCCAGCAACAGGCCAAGCTGGAGCTGGCAGCCCTGCTGGAGGCCTGCCGGCGCCAGCATGTCCGTTGTGCCTGCGTCATGCATGGCCATGGCAAGCATATCCTCAAGCAGCGCGTCCCCATGTGGCTGGCACAACACCCACTGGTGCAGGCCTTTCACCAAGCGCCCAAGCTCTGGGGCGGCGATGCCGCCGTGCTGGTACTGATCGAATTCCAGCCCTGAGACGCGTCAGGCGCCCGGGTACTCCTTCCGCTCGGCATGGATGAGAATGTTGCGCGGGGTCAGCGGCTTGGCGCAGAATTCACCGATCTGCACCCGGTAGCCCTGCTCCTGCAGATACAGGGCCCGATCCAGCACCAGCCACAGCTCCAGCGGCCGCCGAAACAGATGGCGCACCAATTCCATGCGCGCCACCACGGGCAACCGCCGGGCGCCGTCCGCCTCGAAGGCGGCGTAATCCAGCCCCGTCGGCAGACTCACTCCCTTGCGCTCGGCAGCCCAGTGGGCAAAATCGCGAAACGTGCCTGTCAATTGTCCCTTCTGCACATTGGGCACCGGCAAATAATGATCTTCGCCCCGCACCGCACGCTGCAACAGGTCGAAGCCCAGCCGCCAGGTCAGCTCCCGCTGCCGCAACCGGCGCACGCGCAACCCGGCCGTCACCGTTTCCTGCAGCGGCAGCCGCAGCTCGGGGCTGCCAAGGCGCAGGAGACTGGCCTGGCCGGCGCGAGAAAGTGGCTGATAATATTGACTGCGGATACGGTGATAACAGCAGGGCGAGAGACTGATGGCAGCGGCACCACGCGCGCTGGCCTGCTGCATGAGGTGGGTATGCAACTCGCCACAGGCGTGCAGTGCCAAGGCATGTTGCCCCGGTTGCAGCACGGCGCGAGTGGTGGTGGCGAATGCATCGGCGGTCACGAACTGCATCTCGACGCCCGCCCGGCGGGCCAGCGCCTCCCCCTCCCGACACAGGGCCGGCTCCAGCTCCAGACTGGTGACCGGCAAGCCGGCGTCGTGGGCCAGCAAGCGTCCCAGGTGCCCCTTGCCGGCACACCACTCCAGCAGCGGCCCACGCAGCGCCGGCAAGGCAGCAGCAAAGTGCTGTATCTGCTCCCATTTGCGACCGGGGATATGAGCGCCGAGCAACTCTGGCGGGGGGGGCAGAGCGCGATGCGCCAACGGGTCCAGGCGACTCAGCTCCAGCAGGCGGCCCGCCTGAGGTATGAACGGCATCAGGCGCGCCACCAGCGCAGGCAAATCCGCATCCAATGCCTGGCACTGATCCTGATCCAGTGCGTCGAGACTGGCCGCCAGCTCGGGATGACTCTGCCGCCAGAGCAGCTGACGATGATGAAAAGGCTGACATTGCCAGAAGGGGCGACAGGAAACCAGCAGGGCGTCCAGCTCGTGAAACCAGGCGTGCAGCATCGAGGATAACCACGCTGTGGGATAAAATGGGGGCCGCCAGTGTAGTCTCATCGCCAGGCCGTCACCAGTGGCGTCCACATGCCAGCGCCACCGGCCCGCCACAAAAAATGGCTAACAAATACCTCTTTATCCCTTTTTCTGTTTATCCTGACGCCCGTTCTGATCTATTTTTTCACATAGCGCTGCTTTCCCATCCGTATAAAGGAACCGCCCACCATGACCCATCCCGACCCAGATCACCTGCGCCTGGCGCGAACCCTGGCCGCCATCGATGCCGTGCATGCCCAGGATCCGCGCCACACGCAGGACGACGCCGGCCAGCCGATCGCCTATGAACTGCTGTACGCACGCCGCCTGAGCGACACCCTGGCGACCTTCGCTCCCGGCGCCTCCGAGGCTCTGCAGCTGGCGCTGCGCGCCCAGCACCTGGAGCGTTGGAGCCTGCCACGGGAAAGCTATCCCATGGACCGGCCGGGCTACCTGAGCTGGCGCAGCGAGCTCAAGCAGCGACATGCCGAACGTGCCGCGGCCCTGCTGCAGGCCGAAGGCTACGACGAGGCCAGCATCGCCCGGGTGGCCGCCCTGATCCGCAAGGAAAAACTCAAAAGCGATGCCGAATGCCAGACCCTGGAGGATGTAGTCTGCCTGGTGTTCCTCAGCCATTACCTGAGTGAGTTTGTCCATGAACATGCCGAGGAGAAGGTGATCAGCATACTGGCCAAAACCTGGCGCAAGATGTCGGCAAACGGCCACGCCGCCGCCCTGGCCCTGCCCTTCACCGCCGCACAGCAGGCCCTGCTCGCCAAGGCGCTGGCCGCCTGAATTCTTGCCGGGGGCTGGCCATTACAGCCGCAACAGCACCCGGCAGGGTGAGCCGCTGACGCCTTCGAGGCGCAGCGGCAGGGCGATGAGTTCCCCCCCCGGTACCAGCCGTTCGACCTGGCGTTCATCGAGATCCTCCACCAGATAGACGCCGGCCTCGGCCAGCAGGCGATGGAAAAAGAGCGGCTCGCGCCCGCTGACCTCGACCGTCCCCATCAGCACCCAGACACGACATCCCAGAGCCAGCAGGGCCCGCAGTGCCGACTCCGGCACCGGGGTCGCATCGGCGCGGCTCACCAGTAGCAGCAACGGCTCGCCGCCAAACCGGCTGAGGACCCCGGCCAGCCGCGTGGCATTACACAGCTCGCCGACATCCAGCAACAGATAAGGGCCCAGCAGGGCCTCCACCGGCAGCGCCTCCAGGGTGGCGGCGCCCTCGACGAAGTGGGCCGGCGCATCGATGTGGGTACCGGTCTGGGTACCGAGCGCCAACCGCGAAACCCGAAAACCCTGCTCCGCCACCGAACACCAGTGCTCCACCTCCAGCGGTGGATCCCGATAATCCGCCCCGACGTAGAGAGGGGTGGCCGCATTCAGCGGCCGGGTCAAATCGATGCATACGGGCATGGGGATTCCTAGGGAATGTCGCTGCCGGCGCCGGCGAGGCCCGCTGCCGATAACGCCCGCCTACCGCGGGCTCAGGCCGCCTTGCGGATCTGGGCGATGGTGGAATTTATCTCCTGCACCGTCAGCTGGTGCATCCGGTCAGCCTCACTCGGCAACAGCAGCCGTCCGTGCTCGAACTGATAGCCGCCGCGACCATTGATATAGAGACGCCCCTTGAAAAAGGTTTTCACATACTTGGCGATCATGAGTGGCAGGTATTTTTTGAAAATACGCATTTTTGTTGTTTATCCCGGTACTTAAACGAACCTTTTAGTGGCCCGGATTCTAGCGCAGGGAAAAATAACTATGCACAAACACGGCTAAACCATTTGCGGAACTTTGAGCGGTACCCCACTTTATGCCCGACGTTTACAAGGCGTTAACACTGGACGGTCTTTCCTGCCAGTCGAGGGTGGCCGTGCCCCCATGCAGCGTCAGGCCGGCCATGCCGGAGGTGGCGAACAGGGGCGCCCCCTCCTGGGGACAAAGATCGGCAATGATATAGCCCACCAGTGGCAGATGGCTGACCAGCAACACACTCTGGTCGTCACCCTGCAGCTCCAGCGCCCGCAGGTAATCAGCCACCCGATCGGCATGGCCATGGGGCACCAGCTCATCCAGGGTTTCTACCACTGTGGCCGCCGGCAACAGCTCGCGAATGCTCTGCCAGGTCTGCTGGGCTCGCACATAGGGGCTGACCAATACCCGGTCAAGACGCGGCAAGCGAGTGGCCAACCAATGGGCCATCTGCTCGGACTGCTGGCGTCCGAACGCGGTCAGCGTGCGGGCCTCGTCGCTATCGGCTCCAAGCACAGCCTCGCCATGGCGCATGATTACGATGTTCATCATTCATCGGTACCCCTGTCTGATGCACTATGCATTCTATCGGCGAATATTACTGGCTTAACTGCAGCTAAACAATGACCTTGGGCTGCAGAATTAGGTTTGCAGGCCGTTGCCCACAGGTCAATAATGATCTGACTTATCAATAAAATGGTGCGGTTTAGCATCCCATGTCCTTACATGTCAGCCCCAACGATCATCGTCGTTACCGCCATCTGGTGCTGGAAAATCGGCTGCGCGTCCTGCTCATCGAGGATCCCCAGACCGAGAAGTCCGCCGCCGCCTTGGCGGTCAACTGCGGCCATTTCGACGATCCCCAGGATCGCCAGGGCATGGCCCACTTCCTGGAACACATGCTGTTTCTCGGGACCGACACCTACCCCCAGCCCGGCGACTATCAGGCCTTCATCAATCGTCACGGCGGCAGCAACAATGCCTGGACCGGCACCGAGTTCACCAACTATTTCTTCGATATCCAGCACGCGCATTTCCCGGCGGGACTGGCCCGCTTTTCCCAATTTTTCATCTGCCCGACCTTTGATGCCAGCCTGGTGGACAAGGAACGCCACGCGGTGGACTCGGAATACCGCCTGAAGCTGAAGGACGATGTACGCCGCAGCTATCAGGTACACAAGGAAACCGTCAACCCGGCGCATCCGTTTGCCAAGTTTTCGGTGGGCAATCTGCAAACCCTGGCCGAGCGGGACGGTAGTCACCTGCGCGACGAACTGATCGCCTTTTATCAGTGTCATTACAGCGCCGACCGCATGACTCTGGTCCTGCAATCGCCGGCCCCGCTGGCGCAACTGGAACAATGGGCGCAGCACTACTTCAGTGCCATCATCGACCGACAGCTGGGCGCCGTGACGCTAAATGAACCACTCTACCGCCCCCAGGATCTGGGGCTGCGCATACAGATAGTGCCCGTCAAGGAGAGTCGCAAGCTCACCGCCAGCTTTGCCCTGCCCAATCAGGATGCCCATTATCGCAGCAAACCGCTGACCTTCATCAGTCACCTGCTGGGCTACGAGGGCAAGGGCAGCCTGTTCAGCTACCTGAAAAGGCACGGCTGGGTGAACACCCTGTCGGCGGGCGGTGGTATCGCCGGCAGCAACTTCAAGGAGTTCAGCGTGGTATTCGGCCTCACCCCCGAGGGGCTGCACCACGAAGCCAGCATACTGGAGGCACTGTTCGCTTACCTGCGCCTCATTCAAGAGCAGGGGCTGGATGCCTGGCGCTATCAGGAAAAGCAGCAGGTGCTGGAGTCCGTATTCCGTTTTCAGGAAGGCGGACGCGCCCTCAACAACGTCTCCCATCTGGTGGTGAACATGCACCACTACGCGCCGGAAGACATAGTGCGCGGCGATTTCATGATGACGCACTTCGACGAACCCCTGATCCGCAGCCTGCTGGCACAGCTGAATCCGGATAACCTGCGCCTGCAATTGCTGGCTCCGGGGGTCGCGACCGACAGGGTGGCCAATTGGTATGCGACCCCCTATCGGGTCGACGCCATCGACCCCGCCTGGCTTGCCATCTGGCGCCAGGCGCGCGTTCGGGATCCCGAGCTGACCCTGCCGGCCGCCAACCCCTTCATCAGCGATCGCCTGGAGCCGCACCCCCCAGGCGCCGGGCAGCCGCACCCCCGCTGCCTCATAGCACGTCCCGGCCTGCGGCTGTGGCATCTGCACGATGGCGAATTTCGGGTGCCCAAGGGCAACCTCTATGTGGCGGTGGACAGCGAATTTGCGGTACGCAGCCCGCGCCACATCGCCATCACCCGCCTGATGGTGGAGTTGCTCATCGACCATTTGAACGAGCTCACCTACCCGGCCGAGCTGGCCGGTCTCAGCTATCAGGTCTATGCCCACCAGGGCGGCTTCACCCTGACACTGAGCGGCTTCAGCAGCCGCCTCGGCCGCCTGCTGGAGCAGATACTGCGCAACCGCACCTTCGGCCGCGTGGATCCCCAACGCTTTGCCATCATCAAGCGGCAACTGATGCAAAACTGGGAAAATCAGAACCAGAGCCGACCCATCTCCCAGCTGTTCAGCCAGCTCAACAGCCTGCTGCAGCCCAACAACCCGCCGGTACAGCAACTGCGCCAGCATCTGGAGACGGTCAGCCACGACGAACTGCCGGAGTTCGTGCAGCGCCTCTATCAGGCAGTACATCTGGAGGTGCTGGCACATGGCGACTGGCTCGAGGACGAGGTGCGCGAAATTGCCGGCCTGCTGGAGCGGGAGCTCACCCCCCACAGCCTGCCGAGCCGAGAAACCCGACGCGCCCTCATCGACATCAGTCAGCTCGGCACCCTGGTGCGCGAGCAGCACTGCCCGCATCAGGACTCGGCACTACTGGTCTATTATCAGGGGGCCAGCACCCGGTCCCGGGACATTGCCAGCTACATACTGGCCAACCACATCATGAGCTCCACCTTCTTCAACGAGCTACGCACGCGCCAACAACTGGGCTATGTGGTGGGCACCGGCAACCTGCCCCTTAATCGCCATCCGGGGCTGCTCTTCTATGTGCAATCGCCAGTGGCCGGCCCCCAGAGCCTGCTGGATGCCATAGAGTTGTTCATCGACGATTTTCCGCTGGTGATCATGGAGTTGAGCGAGCAGGCCTGGCAGGAGAGCCGCCAGGGGCTGCTGGGACAGCTGCGCGAGCGCGACAGCAACCTGCGCAGCCGCAGCCAGCGCCTGTGGGTCAGCATAGGCAACCGCGACTACAGTTTCCGCCAGCGGGAACAGGTAGCGGACAGCCTGGCCCAGATGACGCGGGCGGATCTGATCAGGTTCATCCGCAGCCTGCGCTCCAGTCGTGCGGACAGGATCATCGTCTGCAGCTACGGCGAGGCCCACGCCCAGGAGACCCGCATCGAGCAGGGACATTTCATCCGCGATCTCAATGCCTTTCGCCTCAGCAGCCGCAAGTTCTACCACCTCTGAGCCCCGGCGAGCCAGGGGCTCGCCTATTCGCCGGCCGGATAATAATCGGCGCCACCTTCCAGCCGCTCCAGCAATGCCTCGCAGGGTGCAAAGCGCTCACCATACTGCTCGGCATGCTGGCGAAGCGCCGCCACCAGGTTGGCCAGCCCCCGCTGCTGCATGGCGTGGAAAGGACCACCGAGAAAGGGCGGGAAACCCAGCCCATAGACGGCGGCCAGATCGCCATCCCGCGCCGAGGCGATCACCCCTTCCGCCAGGGTCCGCGCCGCCTCGTTCAGCATCAGCAGCACGCAACGCTCGGCAATGACGCTTCGCTCCATGCGCTTGACCGGTATCACCTTCAACCGATCATAGACATAACCATCCACCTCCCGGCGTCCCTTTCCGGCATCGTAACGGTAAAAGCCGCGGCCGCTCTTGCGCCCCTTGCGGCCATCGCTCAGCAGTTGCTGCAACAGTTCGGGGGTGCGAAAACGCTCGCCGTGATGGAGTGCCAATATGGGCCCTATACCGGCGGCCACATCCAGGCCTATCTCATCGAGCAGCGCCAGCGGCCCCATGGGAAAGCCGTAATCCTGCAGCGCAGCATCGATGATCTCCACCGTCTCCCCCTCCAGCAGGATGCGGGCCGCCTCGTTAAGATAGGGGGCCAGGATACGATTGACATAGAAACCGGAGACATCCTGCACCACTACCGGCGTCTTGCCCTGGGCGCGCGCCAGCGCCAGCACGGTGGCCACCACAGTCGCATCGGTCCCAGCATGAGGAATGACCTCCACCAGCGGCATCTTCTCCACCGGGTTGAAATAGTGCAGCCCCACCACCCGCTCGGGATGGGCCGCCTGGGCGGCAATCTGGGCGATAGGCAGCGAGGAAGTATTGCTGGCGAAGATACAGCCGGGACCGCCCAGCTGCTCCACCTCCTGAAGCAGCTGCTGCTTGAGGCTAAGATCCTCGAACACCGCCTCTATGACCAGCTCCAGCCGCCGAAAACCGCTGTAATCCTGACTGGCGCTGAACAACGCCAGCTGGGCACGCATCGCCTCCGGGCTCAACTGCCGGCGGTCCCGCCGCTTGGCCAGCTGAGCATGGCAGTGGCGCAGCGCCCGATTGAGGCCTTCGGCGCTCAGGTCCTTGAGCCGCACCGACATCCCCCCCGGATTGACGCTCACCATGGCGATCCCCGCCCCCATCTGGCCCGCCCCCAGCACGCCAATATGGTTGAGCGCCAGGGGCTCAGCGCCCTGGTAACGGATCTCCTTTTTAAGTGCATTGCCGGCCAGGAACAGACCGCGCAGGGCCGCCGACTGGGGGCTGGCCTGCAACAGACCGAACTGCCTGGCCTCCTCGGCGAGGCCCGCCGCCGCCCCTCTGGCCAGCCCGATCTCGAGCACGTCCAATATGGCCGCCGGTGCCGGGTAGTTGCCCCGGGTGCGCGCGGCCACCTGCCGGCCGGCGCGCCCGAGTATCCAGCCCCGCAGCGGTGCCCGCAGCAACAACGCCTGCAGGCCGCTCAAGCGGGGAGAGCGAACCTTGCCGCCAGCCAGTTGCTGCGCGGCGACCTCCAGCAGTATGGCCTGCGGCACCACCGCGCTCACCAGCCCCCAGCGCCGGGCCTGCCCTGGGCGCAGGCGTCGCCCCGACAGCAGCAGATCCAGCGCGGCAGGCAGACCGATGAGGCGTGGCAAACGCTGGGTGCCGCCGGAGCCGGGCAACAACCCCAGCTGTACCTCCGGAAACCCGAGCCGGGTCTGTTCATCATCGCTGCAGATCCGGTAGTCACACGCCAGCGCCAGCTCCAGACCACCGCCGAGACAGGCGCCATGAATGGCGGCGACCACCGGGAACGGCAACTGCGCCAGCTGCTCGAACAGCTGCTGCCCCTGACGAGCCAATGCCTCGGCGGCCGCGGCATCCGGACACGCCTCCAGCATGCGGATGTCGGCGCCGGCGATGAAGTTGTCCGCCTTGGCCGAGCTGATAATCAGCCCCGCAGGCGCCGGCCCCTGCTGCAAGCTCTGCAGCAGGGCGGAAAATTCGGGGATCAGGCTGGCATTGAGGGTGTTGACTCGCTCGCCGGGAACGTCCAGGGTCAGCAACAGTATGCCGTCCGGTCGCTCGGTCAGTTGGAAACAGCTGTTCATCATGCCACCTCCCAAATCATGGCCGCACCCAAACCGCCGGCGGCACAGGCGGTGGTCAAGGCCAGACCGCCGCCACGACGCGCCAGTTCGCGCAGGGTCTGGGTGATCATGCGCGCCCCGGTGGCGGCAAACGGGTGGCCGTAGGCCAGGGAGCCGCCGAGAACATTCAACCTGGCTGCATCGATCTCTCCCAGCGCCGATGGCAGCCCCAGTTGCGTACGCCCAAAGTCGGCGTCGGCAAACAGTTTGAGGTTGACCAGCACTTGGGCGGCGAAGGCCTCGTGCATATCGATGAGAGTCAGGTCGGCAAGCCGGCAACCGGCGCGGATCAGGGCCCTGGGGGTGGCGTAGACGGGCCCCAACAGCATGTCGCTGGCTACCGGCAGGGCGGCGAAGGCATAGCTGCGCAAAAAACCCAGTACCGGCAGCCCCAGCTCCCGGGCCCGCCCTTCGCGCATCAACAGCAGGGCGGCGGCCCCATCGGTCATGGGGCTGGCATTGCCGGCGGTGACACTGCCAAAGGCGCGATCGAAGGCGGGCTTGAGTCGGGCATAGCTCGCCAGCTCGGAGTCGAAGCGAACGCAGTTGTCGCGCTCGAGCACCTGCTTGAAAGGGGGCACCAGGGTCAGCGCCACTTCGTCGTCCAGCTTGCCGCTCTCCCAGGCGGCGGCGGCCTTCTGGTGGGAGCCGTGAGCATAGGCATCCTGCTCGGCGCGACTGATATGGTGGGACTTGGCCATCTGCTCGGCCGTGTCCCCCATGGTGAGGCCGGTCGAATACTCGGCGATGGCCGGCGGCACCGGCTTGAGATCCCGCAGCCGCAAACCACGCAGTGCCTGCCAGCGCTGGCGCAGCGTTCGCGCCTTGCTGAGATCCAGCAGGCTGCGGGCCAGGGCTTTGCTGACGCCGATAGGCAACACGGAGGCGGAATCGGCGCCTCCGGCAATGCCGATGTCGACCTGACCGCATTGCAGCGCCTCGGCCACGCACGCCACAGCCTGGAAGCTGGTGGCGCAGGCGCGGGAAACGCTGTAGGCATCGGTATGGGCACCCAATGGACTGGCCAGTACAATTTCCCTGGCGATATTGGGTGCCTCCGGCATCTGGATCACCTGGCCAAACACCAGCAGCTCCACCAACGCCGGATCCAGATCGCTGCGCAGCAGCAGCTCGGTTACCAGGCTGCGCCCCAGCTCCAATGCCGGCACCCCGTGGAAGGCGCTGGCCTGACGGGCAAAGGGGGTGCGCAGCCCGCTCACCACGGCAATACGCTCGCCGCCGGGGGTTCGTAACCCCTGTGTCCTCTCCATGTTGACTCCTTAGCGGCCGACGGGCGGCAGCAGATGCTCGGGGGTTCCGTCCTTCGTTCAAGTTAAGACGATTTTTTCGCTCGCGACTGCGTCCAGTTCACAGAGTGCAACAAGCTTCGCTTGCCACCCTGCCGTTTCGCCGCGCCAGGGAGTAGAATCCCCAGACCATGCTAGAGGGACCAAGAGCTTGATATGTCTAGACAAGCAATCAATCGGGTGCGCGCCTACCTGAACACCCAGGTACTGGGTCAACCCGAGCTGGTCGATGGCCTGATGCTGGCGCTGCTGGCCGATGGCCACATACTGGTGGAAGGGCCTCCCGGCCTCGCCAAGACCCGCGCCATCAAACAGCTGGCCGGCTGCATCGAAGGGCTGTTCCATCGCATCCAGTTCACCCCGGATCTGCTGCCGGCGGATCTCACCGGTACCGATATCTATCGCCCTCAGGATGGCAGCTTCAGCTTTCAACCCGGGCCGCTATTCCACCACCTGCTGCTGGCCGACGAGATCAATCGGGCTCCCGCCAAGGTACAGAGCGCCCTGCTGGAGGCCATGGCCGAACGCCAAATCACCATAGGGCGCAAGAGCTACCCGCTACCGGAGCTCTTCCTGGTGATGGCCACCCAAAACCCCCTGGAGCAGGAGGGGACCTATCCCTTGCCGGAAGCACAGCTGGATCGCTTCATGCTGCACCTGCAATTGGACTACCCCGACGCCGCCACCGAACTGGCCATACTGCATCTGACCGACGGCGAGCTGGGCTCCGCCAGCCCGCCCCGCCCACCGCACCTGACCCAGAGCGAGCTGTTTGCCGCCCGCCGCGAGGTGCTCCAGGTCCGCCTGGCACCCGCCATCGAGCACTACCTGATCGCCCTCATCATGGCGACCCGCCATCCCAAGGGCTACGATGCCGAGCTGGGGCGCTGGCTGGTCGGCGGGGTGAGTCCCAGAGCCACGCTGGCACTGGCACGTTGCGCCCGGGTTCGCGCCTGGTTGGGAGGCCGGGACCACGTCACGCCGGATGACGTGCAGTGCTGGGCCTATCCGGTACTGCGTCATCGGCTGCTGCTGAGCATGGAGGCCGAATCCGAAGGCATCGACGCCAATCAGGTGATAGCACGCCTGCTGCAGAAGGTAGTGGTGACATGAGTGACGGCCTGCAGCTGACCCTGGCAGCCTTGCTAGCGACTCGACAGGGGGCGGTGCACTCGACCGTCAGTCGCGGCGACGGCGCACGCAGTGGTCCCCACGCCACGCGACAACGGGGCCGCGGCATGGAGTTTTCCGAAGCCCGCCCCTACCTGCCGGGGGACGATGTGCGCAGCATCGACTGGCGTCTCACCGCCCGCACGGGGCGCCCGCATACCAAGTTGTTTCGCGAAGAACGCGATCGCACCTGCTACCTGCTGCTGGATCTGGCACCAGAGATGTACTTCGGCTCCCAGGGCCAGCTCAAGGCGCGGCTGGCCACCCTGCTGGCCGCCCGCTTCTCCTGGCAGGCCCTGCAGCAGGGCGACAAGGTCGGTGGCCTCATACTGCTGGGCGAACAGGCACACTACCAGGCGCCGGCCGGCCGACGTCAGGCGCTGCTGCACTGGCTGACCCGGCTGCTGGCAGCCTATCAGGCCGGCCTGGCTCGTCCTGCCGACTGCCCGACCCTGGCCCAGGGACTCGGCCGGTTGAACCCCGTGCTGCGTCCCGGCAGCCAGATAGTGGTACTCAGCGACTTTTACCGCCTCAATGGCCAGGGACTGCTCTGGTTGCGCCGCCTGCATCGCCAGCATGAACTCCGCTGTGTCCAGATCATGGACAGCCTCGAGCTACGCGTGCAGGGCAGCGGCCGGCTGGCCGGCGACAACGGCCAGCAGCAGGGCTACCTGGACGGCGACGATGCGCTGTTCCGGCGCCATTATGCCCGGGTGGCCGGGCACCGCCAGCAGCGACTGGAACAGGCTCTGCGCGCCGCCAGCAGCGACTTCCAGCGCCACGATGCCGCCCACCCCCTGGCACATCAGGGCCGGACGGCATGAGCCGCTTCCCGCTCTATGAGCTGCGCGACATCCAGCCAGGCCCGCCACCGGCGCCCGGCTTGAGCGGCCCGCTACTCGCCGGTGCCGGGCTGCTGCTCACCCTGCTCCTGGGGGCCTGGCTGCTGCGCCAGCGGGCCCGCCGGCGCCCCCTGAAACAAGCTCGCCAGGAGCTGCTCGCCCTCTCGGCCAACCAGCCCGATTTCATGTTCCGGCTTACCCTCTGGCTCAAGCGCACGGCCCTGCTTGGCTGGCCCCGGGAGCAGATAGCCCCCCTGCATGGCCACGACTGGCTCAGCTTCCTCGACCA
This sequence comes from Aeromonadaceae bacterium, assembly GCA_041595355.1. Classification (GTDB taxonomy): domain Bacteria; phylum Pseudomonadota; class Gammaproteobacteria; order Enterobacterales; family Aeromonadaceae; genus JBFHKO01. The sequence continues at coordinate 3,901 of JBFHKO010000004.1, read as the reverse complement.
GCATGGCAATACCCATTTCAGCCGCTTTGCCCCGCGCTGGAGCCAGTGGCTGTACGCCGACACCCGCCCCAGCCCCGAGGAGGCCGCCGCCCTGTTGCAAAACTGCCACCGCTGGTTGCACCAGCTGGAGAGAAGCAGGCCATGCTGACGCTGGCCTGGCCCTGGCTGTGGGCCCTGCTCCCCCTGCCCTGGCTGCTGCGGCGTCTGCTGCCGCCCGCCCGACGCCCCCTGAGTCAGCCGCTGCCGCTGCCGACCCTGCCGTTGCTGAGCCAGAGTCCGCCTCGCCGGCGCCTCACCCCGGGCATGCTGCTGACCCTCTGCTGGGTGTTACTGCTCGGAGCCCTGAGCCGGCCCCAATGGCTGGGCGAGCCCCTGATGCTGGCACCGCCGCGCCGGGAGATCCTGCTGGCGGTGGATCTCTCCGACAGCATGCGCACCCGGGACATGCAGGAGCAGGCACAACGGCTGGACCGTCTGCAGGTGGTGCGCCAGCGCCTCAAGACCTTCGTGGCGCGCCGGGCCGGCGATCGCATGGGGCTGATCCTGTTTGCCGACCATGCCTACCGCATGATGCCGCTGTCCGACGACTGGCAAGCCCTGACGAGCTTCATCGACGAACTGGACTTCGGACTGGCCGGCCACCTGACGGCCATAGGCGCGGCCATCGAGTTGGCCCTGCAGGGCCTTGAGAGCGGGCAGGCGCACCACCCCGTGCTCATCCTGTTGAGCGATGGCCGCGACACCCTGGACCCGGCGGCGCCGCTGATGGCGGCCCGTCTGGCGGCCCGCCAGGGGCTGAAAATCTATACCATTGGCCTCGGCGCCGAATGGCAGCCTGGTCAGCAGGGCGACGACCCCGCCATCGATCTGGACGAGCCGACGCTGAAGGCCGTGGCCAGCGTGACCGGCGGTCGTTATTTTCGCGCCCGGGATCCCTCGACCCTGAGCGCCATCTACGCCGACATCGACAGCTTGGAGCCGGTAGCCCGCAAGCCGCAGCCATTTCGGCCGCGTCATGAACTCTATGCCTGGCCACTGGCACTGGCACTGCTGAGTCTGCTGACCTTGCTTGGGAGGCCGGAGCATGAGTGAGCTGACCCTGCTGCGCCCCCTCTGGCTGCTGGCGTTGCTGCCGCTGGCCTGGCTCTGCTGGCGACAATTACATCCCCCGCGCCGAACCCAGGCATTGATCCGGCCCAGTCTGCTGGCCTATCTGGCGCCGGCCCAGGCAGCCATACCGGCCCGTCGGCGCCGCGGATTGCTGCTGCCCTGCCTGCTGGCCATAGTGGCGCTGGCCGGACCGGCTCACCGCCAGGCCGGCGCCCTCTATCACGCCGGACAATCCTGGATCTGGCTGCTGGATGTTTCCCATTCCATGCTGGCCGATGATCTGCCGCCAACCCGCCTGACCCAGGCCCGCGCCGGTCTGCTGAACCTGATGGAGCGGGCTCCGGCGCAGGCCATCGGCCTCATCGCCTTTGCCGGAGGAGCCTACCTGGTCAGCCCCGCCACCCGGGATCACGACAGCCTGCGCTACCTGCTGCGCGAGCTGGAGCCCGAGCTGATGCCCCGGCCGGGCTCAGATCCGGTTGCTGCCGTACGCCTCGGTCTCGCCACCCTGGCTCGCAGTGGCAGCACCGACGGTCGTCTGCTGCTGATAAGCGATGGCCTGAGCCCCGAGCAGGCGCACCAGTTGCGCGGCCTGCTCGCCGAGCAGCCTGGCCGCCTGGATATCCTTGCGGTCGGCAGCCAACAGGGCGGCCCAGTGCCGCTCGGCAATGGCTCCCTGCTCAAGGATGAACAGGGGCGCCCGGTCATGGCCCATACCGACCTGCCGCTGCTGGCTGCCACCGCCAATGAGATCGGCGGCCGCTTTGCTCGCCTGACGGACAGCGCGGCGCTGGCGCGCCTGCTGCTGCCCGCAGATGCGGGGCAGATTGCCGGGCCATCGGCATCCCAGCCCCAGGATCTTGGCTACTGGCTGTTGCTGCCACTGCTGGGGCTGGCGCTGACCTTTCGGCGCGGTTTGCTGTGGATGAGCACCCTGCTGCTGTTGCTGCCCCAGGCGGCGCCAGTAAGCGCCGAATCGGCGCTGGCCCTCTATGAGGCTGGTCGTTACGAAGAGGCCGCGGCGCACTTCACCGACCCGCTGTGGCGCGGTAATGCCCTGTTTCGTGCCGGCCACTATCTGGAGGCGGCGCAGAGCTATGCCGACAGCGCAACCGTCCGCGGCCACTACAATCGCGGCAATGCCCTGGCATTCGCCGGCGATCTGGACGGTGCCCTGGCGGCATACCAGGCGGCGCTGGCACTCGATCCCCAGCACGCCGATGCCTGGCACAACAGCGGCCTCATCCGCCAATGGCAACGCCAGCAGGCTCCCCCCCCCCCGGAAACCGGCCAGGTGGCCGACGCCGCCGGCATGACCAGACGCCCCGGCGGACAGCCACTGCCTCGCGGCAGCCTGTTACGCCAGCGTCTGCAGCGTCAGGAAGCCAACGCGCCCCATTCATACCGGGGGCCACCATGGTAAGGCTGAAACAGCTGTTCGGCCTGGCTCTTGGCCTGCTGAGCCTCTCCTGCCCGGCACTGACACGGCTGGAGGCCCGCCTGGACAGCCCGATCCTCACTCCCGGACGCAGCCTGTTGCTGAGCCTGGAAGCCGACGCCAGCCTGCCGGCCGAGGCCCTGGATCTGCGACCACTGACCCATGACTTTTTCATTGGCGAGCCCAAGGTAAGCCAGCGCGCGGGACAGACCCGCTGGGTACTGCCGCTACTGCCCCGCACGGCAGGAGCCCGCAGGGTACCGCCATTGCAGCTTGGCAGCCTGCATAGCGCCGCCCTGATGCTGCGCCCGGGGCCGGCCGCCGCCGTCACCGCCGCACCGGTGACGCTGACGGCAACGCTGAGTTCCCGCCAGGCCTACGAAGGCGAACCGCTGATCTACAGCGTGCACATACGCCCCGCCCCCGGCGTGCAACTGCAGCGTCTGAGCCTGCTGCCAGCGCCAGGGCTGGATGTACGGCAGCTGGGCGAGGATGAGCTGACGGAAGAGCGCCGCCAGGGACGGCGCACCACCACGCTGCTGCGCCACTATGTACTGCTGCCAACACAGCCGGGGCCCCTGTCACTGCCTGGGCTGCTGGTCGAAGGCGAAAGCCCGCGTCCCTTCCTGGCCCAGGCACCGACCCAGCAGATCCGGGTGCTGCCTCGCCCCGCCGGCGGCTCGGCCTGGCGGCCTGCCCGCGCCCTGCAACTGGAGGAAACCTGGCAGCCGCCGGCAGAGATCGCCCGCCCTGGCGAGCCACTGTTTCGCACCCTGACGGTCACGGCCCGGGGCATGGCTCTTGCCGGCCTGCCCGAGCTGAGCCTGCCGCGCTCGCCGGCCTGGCGCAGCTATATCGATGATCAGCAGCACCGCGAATGGCTGCAGCAAGGCGAACTGATGGTGCAATACCGGTTGCGGGAAGTCGTGCTACCCCAGCAGGGAGGACCGCTAACCCTGCCTGCACAGCGACTGCCATGGTGGAACAGCGCCCTGGCCCGAATTGAACAAGCTGGCCTGCCGAAACGCCAGCTGGCACTTCCATCCCCAGCGCTGCAGCCCCCCCCGGTACCTCACGCCTCGGGGCCCGGTTGGCTGGTGGCCGGCCTGAGCGTCTGCCTGGGCGCAGCCGCGCTCTGGCTTGGCCGACGCCCCCTGATGCGCAGACTGCATGGCAGTGAACGCCTGGCCTGGTGGCGCCTGCGACTGGCACTGCACCGCAGCAGGGCGCCCGGCATCCGGATGGCACTGCTGCGCTGGGCCGCCCAACGCTGGCCCGATCAGCCCTCAGTCGGACTCGAGCGGCTGCCAGTGCCGGGCCTGGCCGTCGAGCTGGAGGCCCTGCTGGCGGCCT
>JBFHKO010000003.1:0-34939 GCA_041595355.1 Aeromonadaceae bacterium | reverse complement strand
CCGGACGCTCGGTGCGCTCGGTACGGTCGCTGCGCTCCGGACGCTCGGTGCGCTCGGTACGGTCGCTGCGCTCCGGACGCTCGGTGCGCTCGGTACGGTCGCTGCGCTCCGGACGCTCGGCGCGCTCGGCACGGTCGCCACGTTCCGGGCGCTCCGGGCGCTCGGCTCGTTCGTTACGGGCGGGACGCTCGGTGCGCGGTTTGCGGGCCGGGCGGGCGGCGGCTGGTGTCTCATCCCCCTGGGATTGCCCCTGGGCACGGGCTGGACGCTCACGTTCGCGGCGGCCGGTGTCGTTGCGGTTGCCATCGCGACGGCGCTGACGGTTGTCGCGGCGCTCCGTGTTGACCTGCGGGGTGACGCGGGGTTCGCTGGCGGTTTGTTCGGCGACCGGCGTCTGGAACAGCGCCAGCAAGGGGGCAAACAGGCGGGCCAGCAGCCCCTGTTGTGCCGGCACGGCTGCCGCCGGGGCCTGGGGTTGGGCTGGGGCAGCCGCCGCCACCGGCGTCGGTTGTACCGGGGCGGCACTCAGACCGGGGACCACGGGCTTCTCGCTGCGGGCCCGGGGTTGCTGATTGCGCGGTTGATAACCGCTGGTCTCTACCTCGGCCTTCAGCTCGTAACTGACGGCTTCATTACCTTCACCGCTGCGGATGCGCGTCACGTCAAAGTGAGGCGTTTCCAGACGCTCGTTGGGGATGATGTAGGTGCGCACCTGATGGCGCTGCTCGAGACGCAGTATGGCTTCGCGTTTTTCGTTCAGCAGGTAGGCGGCCACATCCACGGGGACCTGAGCCAGGATCTGCTCGGTGTTGTCCTTGAGGGCGGCTTCCTCGATGAGGCGCAGTATGCCGAGCGCCAGGGATTCGTTGTCGCGGATGGTGCCCTGGCCCAGGCAGCGGGGGCAGACATGGGTGCTGGACTCGTTCAGGGAGGGACGCAGGCGCTGGCGGGAGAGCTCCAGCAGGCCGAAGCGGGAGATGCGTCCCAGCTGGATGCGCGCTCTGTCCTGACGCACGGCATCCCGCAGCCGGTTTTCCACTTCACGCTGATGGCGCACCGGCGTCATGTCGATGAAGTCGATGACGATGAGGCCGCCAAGGTCGCGCAGGCGCAGCTGGCGGGCAATTTCATCGGCCGCTTCCAGGTTGGTCTGCAGTGCCGTTTCCTCGATATCGCCGCCCTTGGTGGCGCGGGCCGAGTTGATGTCGATGGAGGTCAGGGCTTCGGTGGGGTCGATGACGATGGAGCCGCCGGAGGGCAGACGCACCTCCCGCTGGAAGGCAGACTCGATCTGGCTCTCTATCTGGTAGTGGGTGAACAGGGGGACTTCACCCTGGTAGAGCTTGACCCGGTTGATGAAGTCGGGGCGTACCAGCTCGATATGCTGTTTGGCGCGTTCGAATATCACCTCATCATCGATGAGGATCTCGCCGATGTCGCGGCGCAGGTAGTCGCGGATGGCCCGGACTATGACGTTGCTTTCCTGGTGGATCAGGAAAGGCGCCACTTCGGTTTCGGATGCGCTCTTGATGGTTTCCCAGTGCTTGAGCAGCACATTCAGGTCCCATTCCAGCTCTTCCTGGGACTTGCCCACACCGGCGGTGCGCACTATCAGTCCCATGCCCTCGGGCACGGCCAGGCCGTTCAGGGCCTCTTTCAGTTCGGTGCGCTCATCCCCCTCTATGCGGCGGGAGATGCCGCCGGCGCGGGGGTTGTTGGGCATCAGCACCAGGTAGCTGCCGGCCAGACTGATGAAAGTGGTCAGGGCGGCGCCCTTGTTACCCCGTTCTTCCTTGTCGATCTGGACGATGACTTCCTGACCTTCCTTGATCACTTCCTTGATGTTGGGACGACCCTGAAGGCTGTAGTTGGCGGGGAAATACTCCCGGGCAATCTCCTTGAGAGGCAGGAAGCCATGGCGGTCGGCGCCATAATCGATGAAGGCAGCTTCGAGGCTGGGCTCTACACGGGTGATTTTACCCTTGTAGATGTTGGCTTTTTTTTGTTCGTGGCCCGGGCTTTCGATGTCCAGGTCATAGATGCGTTGTCCATCGACAAGGGCAACGCGCAACTCTTCTTCTTGAGTTGCGTTGATGAGCATTCTTTTCATTGATATCTCTGTCTTTAATCTGTCGTACTGCTTAGGGATATCGCCATGGAGGGATCGGGAGCCGCCGGCCTCGAGTCTGCAGCATGTGAAGGCAACCTCCCGGTTGGGGCATGCGTGAGGCGCACTGTTGGGCAAGGTCACGATCCGGGCTCGGCGCGGCAGGGCCGCTGCGTATTGAGCCGGGTCAACAGGCGAGTAGGATTTTCCCAGCTATCGGGCCGCTGCGGCGCAGAGTCCTGTTCGCGATGTGGAGACAGGAGCGAAGGAAGGGCCTGCACTGGCTGAGTTTGGCCGGATCCAGTTCGCTAAGGAAATGGTTGGCTTGGAAAATCGCGGGCATTATTCCACTATCCTGCAATCCATAGCAAGGCGCCATTATTGGCTTTGCGACAGTTTGCGACAAAAGCATGCGACTAGGATAAAATCCGCGGCCATGAATATATCAAATGAACAAGTGCGCCAACTCACCATCGATGCTGAGCAGGTTGGCCAGCGCATAGACAACTTTCTCAAGACTCAGCTGAAGGGTGTTCCCAAGAGCCTCATCTACCGCATTCTGCGCAAGGGTGAGGTGCGGGTGAACAAGAAACGCATCAAACCGGAGTATAAACTCTGCGTCGGCGACGTGGTGCGGGTACCACCGGTGCGGGTGGCCGAGGAGAATGCCCTGCCATCGGCGCGCCTCGGCAGCATACAGGCGCTGACCCGGCAGATCCTGTTCGAGGACGAGGGACTCATCGTGCTGAACAAGCCCGCCGGCATGGCGGTGCATGGTGGCAGCGGCCTGAGTTTCGGCGTCATCGAGGGACTGCGCGCCCTGCGTCCGGAGAGCCGCTTTCTGGAGCTGGTGCACCGGTTGGACCGGGACACCTCGGGCTGTCTGCTGATCGCCAAGAAGCGCAGCGTGCTCAAGCACCTGCATGAGCAGCTGCGTCTGAAGACCATGCGCAAGCAATACCTGGCGCTGGTGCGTGGCCGTTGGCAGTCCCATGTCAAGGTCGTCAATGCACCGCTGCTGAAGAATGTACTGCAGTCCGGCGAGCGGATAGTGCGGGTGAGTGCCGAGGGTAAGCCCTCCGAAACGCGCTTTAAAATAGTGCAGAGCTTTGCCGACGCTACCCTGGTGGAAGCCAGTCCCATTACGGGACGCACCCATCAGATCCGGGTACACACCGCTCATGCCGGCCATCCCATCGCCTGCGATGACAAGTATGGCGAGCCGGCCTTCGATGAGCGCATGCGTAACCTGGGGTTGCCGCGCCTGTTCCTGCACGCGGCACGCCTCAGTTTCCAGCATCCGACAACCGGCGAGCAGCTCAGCGTGGAAGCGCCCCTCGATGCCCCATTGCAGGCACTGTTGACGCGCCTGGACGAGCGGGCATGACGGGGTATCGGCTGATCATCTTCGACTGGGACGGTACCCTGATGGACTCCGTGGGGCGAATCGTCAGCAGCATGCAGGGCGCGGCCCGGGATTGCGCGCTGCCCGTGCCCGAGGCCGCCGCAGTGCAGGAGATCATCGGTCTGAGCCTGGCCACCGCCATGGAGACGCTGTTCCCGGATGCCGGTGCCGATACCCTTGGCCGCCTGACCGAGCGCTACCGTGCGCACTATCTGAGCCTGGATCGCACGCCGACGCCGCTGTTTCATGGGGTCGAGGAGACAGTGCGTCAATTGCATGGCGCCGGTTACCAACTGGCCATCGCCACCGGCAAGGCGCGAGCGGGGCTGGATCGGGTGCTGGCCGCCACCGGGCTGGGCGGTTATTTTCATGCCAGCCGCGGTGCTGACGAGGCGCGTTCCAAACCTGATCCCCTGATGCTGAGCCAGTTGCTGGCGCAGCTGGACGTCCCCGTAGAGCGGGCGCTCATGGTAGGCGACTCCTGTCTCGACATGGCCATGGCCGAGCGGCTGGGCATGGCCCGCATCGGCATCACCTGGGGGGTGCATGATGCCCGGCGCTTGGCCGCTCATGGGCCCCTGCACATCATCGACCGCTTGTCGCAACTGCCGGATCTGCTGCGCATCTGAGTGGCCGCCAGGGCGGTGCCTATCGGCTACCCTGGCGGCGCGTGAACCTCAGGGGAGGCGGAGGCCCCAGGCGTGCAGCATGTCGACCACGCCGATCAGGGGCAGACCGACGAGACTGTTGGGATCCCGTCCTTCCAGCCGCTCGAACAGACAAATACCCAGCCCTTCGCTCTTGAAGCTGCCGGCACAGTCCAGCGGCTGCTCGGCGGCCACATAGCGGGCTATGGTGTCGGCGCTTAGAGGCCGGAAGTGGACATGGAAGGGGTCGCAGTCGAGCTGATAGTGCCCGCTGGCGGCGTCATACAGGCATAATCCCGTATAAAAGGTGACCCGGCGTCCCGAGGCCGCCGCCAGTTGCGCCTGTGCCGCATCCGTACTGCCCGGTTTGCCCAGTATGCGCCCATCAATGCTGCAGACCTGATCCGAGCCGATGACCCAGGCCTGCCGATGGCGACGGGCCACGGAGCGCGCCTTCTCCAGCGCCAGCCGTTGCACCAGCTGTGGCGCCGTCTCGCCGGGCAGCGCCGTTTCATCGCAGTCGGGCACCTCGGCGCTAAAGTCGAGGCGCAGTTTTTCCAGCAGTTGCCGTCGATAGGGGGAAGTGGATGCCAGGATCAGGGGCGGCGTCATAGTCCGTGCCAGTTGGTGTGAAAGCCGGTTATCATAGGCCAGCTCGATCCCGGTTTCACCGATTTTTCGTGGGTCAGGTTTTTCCTTTGACTCTGGATTCTACTGTCTATATCATGCGCGCCTTATGCAAAAAGTGAAGTTGCCCATAAAGATTGACCCAGTCCGCTGTGCGGCAAAACGCCTCGATTACGAGGGGATCGTTGAGCCGGCACAGATGCCGCGACTGGCTGAGTTGACCGCCGGTATTCTGAGTGATATCGAAGCGCGTCTGTCCTTTGGCATCGATGCCCAAGGTTTGACCATCATGCAGGGTAATGCCCATACCCAGGTCAAACTCGAATGCCAACGGTGTAATGACCTCTTCGAACATCATTGTGATGCCGAGTTCATCTATACTCCGCTGTTGAAAAAAACAGTGGTGGAAGAATTGCCGGAAGCTTATGAGGCCATCGAGCCGGATGAGCATGGCGAAGTGGACCTCCACCAGCTGCTCGAGGATGAACTCATCCTTAACCTGCCAATAGTGCCCATGCACCCTGAGGGTGCCTGTCCACGGGAGGGAATGCAGATGAGCTGGGGGAAAATCGAACCTGCCGATGAGCGTCCGAACCCTTTTGCAGTTCTGGATAGTTTAAAACGCAAGTAAGTGAATCAGGAGTAATGGTCAATGGCCGTACAGCAGAACAAAAAAACCCGCTCCGCGCGTGGCATGCGTCGTTCCCACGATGCGCTGAGCGCCCAGCAGCTGAGTGTTGATGCCACTTCCGGTGAAGTTCACCGTCGTCATCACATCACCGCTGATGGTTACTATCGTGGCAAGAAGGTCATCGCTTAATTTCCATTAAGTAAGGATGCCTTTTGTCTTTTCTAACCGTCGCGTTAGATGTAATGGGGGGCGACCACGGCCCCTCTGAAACAGTGCCTGCCGCCGCGCAGGCACTGTCGCTTAATGCCAACCTCAAATTGCTGCTGGTCGGCGATCTGCATGCCATACAGCCCTTTCTGGCCCGCTTCGGCCTGCTCGACCATCCCCGCATCCAGCTGATCCATGCCTCCCAGGCCATCTCCATGGCGGAACGGCCCGTGGTTGCCCTGCGTTCGTTCAAGAACTCCTCCATGCGCCTGGCCATCGATCTGGTCAACCAGGGGCAGGCGGCCGCCTGTGTCTCGGCGGGCAATACCGGGGCCCTGGTGGCGATTGCCAAGTGCGTACTCAAATCGGTGCCCGGAGTGGAGCGGCCGGCCCTGACCACCAGCCTGCCGACCATGCTGGGAGGCAAGTCGGTGCTGCTGGATCTGGGCGCCAATGTAAGCTGTGAACCCGAGATCCTCTGGCAATTCGCCATCATGGGCTCCCAGGTGGCCACCTGGGTAAATGGCATCGCCGCGCCCAGGGTGGCTCTGCTTAACGTGGGGGCCGAGGCAATCAAGGGTAATGAACAGGTAAAACGGGCCGCGACCCTGTTGTCGGCCACCCCCGGTCTCAATTACATTGGTTTCATCGAGGGCGATGCCTTGTTTACCGGCCAGGCCGATGTGATCGTGTGCGACGGTTTTGTCGGCAACATCGCCCTCAAGACGGCCGAGGGCATGGTCAGGCTGATTAGCCAGGCCAGCTCCCGCTCTCTTCCCGGGATGGGCGGCTGGATCCAGCGGGGCCTGACCCGCTACTTCAAACGCCGTCTTTCTCACCTGAACCCCGACCAGTACAACGGCGCAAGTCTGTTAGGATTGCGGGGGATAGTAATCAAAAGTCATGGGCGTGCCGAAAGGTATGCTTTGTCGAATGCCATTCTGCAGGCGGTCGCCGAAGTCGACCGACAGTTGCCGACCCGTATCGCGGAGCGGTTCCACGCAGTACTTACAGACAGGCGCTAAGTCGATACCTATGTTTAGTAAAATTCTTGGCACGGGCAGCCATGTGCCCGCGAAGGTGCGCACCAATGCTGATCTTGAGCGTATGGTGGAGACCAGTGATGAATGGATAGTGGAGCGTACCGGTATTCGTGAGCGTCGCATTGCCGATGACAACGAATCGGTGGCCACGCTGGCCCACCAGGCCTCGCTGGGAGCCCTCGACGCCGCCGGCATCGCTGCCGCCGAGCTGGACATGATCATCCTGGCGACCACCAGCGCTGACAACGCGTTCCCGGCAGCCGCGTGTGAATTGCAGGCACTGCTGGATTGCCCGGGCATTCCTGCTTTTGACGTGGCGGCAGCCTGTGCCGGTTTCAGTTATGCGCTCAGCATCGCCGATCAATTCATCCGCACCGGCGCGGCGCGTCATGTGCTGGTGGTGGGGGCCGACGTGCTGTCGCGTACCTGCGACCCCAGCGACCGTGGCACCCTGATACTCTTTGGTGACGGTGCCGGTGCCGTGGTGGTGGGTGCGGCCGACGAGCCCGGCATTCTCTCCACGCATATTCACGCCGATGGCCGGTTTGGTGAGTTGCTGAAGTTGCCTCAGGCCAAGCGGGGTCTGACGGAGGCCGAGTTCAATGCCTACATGTTCATGAAGGGCAATGATGTGTTCAAGGTGGCGGTAACGCGCCTGAGCGAGCTGGTCACCACCACCCTGGCGGCCAACAACATCGACAAATCCCAGCTGGACTGGCTGGTACCCCACCAGGCGAACTACCGCATCATCAGTGCCACGGCGAAAAAGCTGGGCATGCCCATGGACCAGGTGATCCTGACTCTGGAGCGGCATGGCAACACCTCGGCGGCGTCGGTGCCGCTGGCCCTGGATGAGGGCGTGCGCAGCGGCCGTATCCAGCGTGGCCAGCTGATCCTGCTGGAGGCCTTTGGCGGCGGCTTCACATGGGGCTCCGCCCTGATCCGTTATTAATCACGACAGGAATAACAACAAGATGAGCAAGTTTGCTATCGCATTCCCCGGCCAGGGCTCCCAGAGTGTTGGCATGCTGGCCGAGCTGGCCGAGGCATACCCGCTGGTACAGGCGACGTTTGATGAAGCCAGCCAGGTGCTGGGTTACGATCTGTTTCAACTGGTGATGCAGGGGCCGGCGGAAGAGCTGAACAAGACCTGGCGTACCCAGCCGGCGCTGCTGACCAGCTCGGTAGCCCTGTGGCGGGTCTGGCAAGCCGAGGGGGGCGCGACCCCGACGCTGATGGCCGGTCACAGCCTCGGCGAGTACTCGGCGCTGGTGTGTGCCGGTGCCCTGGCATTCACCGATGCGGTCAAGCTGGTGGAGCTGCGTGGCCTGGCCATGCAGGAGGCGGTCCCAGAGGGAACCGGCGCCATGGCAGCCATCATCGGTCTGGATAACGACGCCATTGCCGAAAACTGCCGTCTGGCCGCCCAGGGGCAGGTGGTGGCGCCGGTCAACTTCAACTCCCCGGGCCAGGTGGTGATTGCCGGCAACAAGGAAGCGGTGGAGCGGGCCAATGTGCTGATGAAGGCGTCCGGTGCCAAGCGTGCCCTGCCGCTGCCGGTGAGCGTGCCGTCCCACTGTGCCTTGATGCAGCCGGCCGCCGAGAAACTGGCCCTGGCCCTGCAGGGCATCGAGATCCGGACGCCGGCCATTCCGGTCATCAACAACGTGGACGTCAGCTGTGAAACGGAACCGGCACGCATCAAGGAGGCACTGGTACGCCAGCTGTTCAGCCCGGTGCGCTGGACCGAAATCGTCGAGCAGATGGCCAATGACGGCATCGACTACGCGATCGAAATGGGCCCGGGCAAGGTATTGTCCGGCCTGGTCAAGCGTATCGACAAGCGCGTGGACGGGGCGGCCATCAATGATGCGGCCGGTCTGCAGGATGCCCTGAGCAAGTTTCAGTAACGAGGAGTGAGCATGAGTTTACAAGGAAAAGTGGTACTGGTGACCGGAGCCAGCCGGGGTATCGGCCGGGCCATCGCCGAGGCGTTTGTCGAGCGCGGTGCCACCGTGGTGGGAACCGCCACCAGCGCCGGCGGTGCCGCCGCCATCTCCCAGTATCTGGGGGACAAGGGCTGTGGTCTGGAGCTGAACGTCACCGACCCGGCCTCGGTGGAAGGCCTGTTCTCCGCTATCAAGGCGCAGTATGGCGACGTGGATGTGTTGATCAACAATGCCGGCATCACCCGCGATAACCTGTTGATGCGCATGAAGGATGACGAGTGGCAGGATATCCTGGACACCAATCTGACCTCCCTGTACCGCCTGAGCAAGCCGGTGCTGCGCAGCATGATGAAGAAGCGTCATGGCCGCATCATCAGTATCGGCTCGGTGGTGGGCACCATGGGCAACGCCGGCCAGACCAACTATGCGGCGGCCAAGGCCGGCCTCATCGGTTTTACCAAGTCGCTGGCCCGGGAGGTCGCGTCGCGCGGCATCACCGTCAATGCCGTGGCTCCGGGTTTCATCGAAACCGACATGACCCAGGCCTTGAATGAGGAGCAACGTGCCGCTATTCTCAGCCAGGTCCCGGCCCATCGTCTGGGTGATCCGAAGGAAATTGCTGCTGCAGTGCTGTTCCTGGCCTCCGACGAGGCGGCATACATCACAGGGGAGACCCTGCAGGTAAACGGCGGCATGTACATGGTTTAAGGCTGCTGATGGGTTGCTGGGTCTTCGCTCAATGGGCGATACAGGTCTAAATTCCTGGTTTGACCACAACCAACAGTATTGCAAACCATGATGAATTGAATAAACTACTGCAACGACACGCAATCGCGTATATCTAAAGGAAAAATCAGGTCATGAGCAATATCGAAGAACGCGTAAAGAAAATTATCATCGAGCAACTGGGTGTCAAGGAAGAAGACGTCAAGCCCGAAGCCTCTTTTGTAGATGATCTGGGCGCTGACTCTCTGGATACCGTCGAGCTGGTCATGGCGCTGGAAGAAGAGTTCGATACCGAGATCCCTGACGAAGAAGCCGAGAAGATCACCACCGTCAAGGCTGCTGTCGACTACATCCTGTCCAACCAGGACTAATTATCAAAACGAGAGCGGCTCAACACAGCCGCTCTCGTCCTTTTGCTTACCTTCATTTCATCTCTATTATCCTTTCCGGAGGCTTTCCTGTGTCAAAACGCAGAGTTGTGGTGACCGGCCTGGGGATGCTTTCTCCTGTAGGCAACGATGTCGAGTCCTCTTGGCAGGCGTTGCTGAATGGCCAGAGCGGTATCACCTGCATCGAGCACTTTGATACGACTGATTTCCCAACCAAGTTCGCTGGTTTGGTGAAAGACTTCGATCCCGAACAATTCGGTATTTCCCGTAAAGACGCCCGCAAGATGGACATGTTCATCCAGTATGGTGTCGCGGCCGGCCTGCAGGCGTTTGCCGACTCCGGTCTGGAAGTGACCGACGCCAATGCGCACCGCATCGGTGTATCCGTCGGCTCCGGCATCGGTGGCCTGGGTCAAATCGAGACCAATCATGTCAGTCTGATGAACGGCGGTCCGCGCAAGCTGAGTCCCTTCTTTGTGCCATCCACCATCATCAACATGGTATCCGGTCACCTCTCCATCATGAGAGGCTTGCGGGGGCCCAACATTGCCATCACCACCGCCTGCACCACCGGCACCCATGCCATCGGCTTTGCCGGGCGCATGATCGCCTACGGCGATGCGGATGTCATGGTGGCCGGCGGGGCCGAAAAGGCCTCCACGCCCATGGGCATGGGGGGGTTTGCCGCCGCCAAGGCGCTCTCGACCCGCAACGACGCCCCTCAGAAGGCCAGTCGTCCCTGGGACCAGGATCGTGACGGTTTCGTGCTGGGCGATGGCGCCGGGGTCCTGGTGCTGGAGGAGTACGAGCATGCCAAGGCGCGGGGCGCCAAGATCTATGCCGAGCTGATTGGCTTTGGCATGAGCGGTGACGCCTATCACATGACGGCGCCGCCTGCCGAGGGCACCGGTGCGGCCCTGGCCATGGACAATGCACTGCGCGATGCCGGCATCACCCCCGAGCAGGTGCAGTACATCAATGCCCATGGCACCTCGACCCCTCTGGGCGACGTGGCCGAACTGCGTGCCGTCAAGAGCACCTTTGGTGAACATGCCAAGCAGCTGATGGTCAGCTCCACCAAGTCCATGACCGGCCATCTGCTGGGCGCGGCGGGTGCCATTTAAGCCATCTTCACCGTGCTTTCCCTGCGCGATCAGGTGGTGCCGCCGACCATCAATCTCGACAACCCGGATCCCGAATGCGATCTGGACCTGGTGCCCCATGTCGCCAAGCGGGCTGACATCGAGTGTGCGCTGTCCAACTCCTTCGGCTTCGGCGGGACCAACGGCTCGCTTATCTTCAAGCGCGTCTGATCCCCGCTCGGTAATCCCATGGCCTGATACCTGTGTATCGGGCCTTTTTTATTGAGGGGCAGCGACATGATGTGGATCAATGGCCAGCCGGCCGAGCAGGTCAGTGCCCGGGATCGCGGTCTGACGTTGGGGGACGGTTTCTTTACCACGCTGCAGGTGCGTGATGGCAAGCCGCTGCTGTGGCCGTGGCATCAACAGCGGCTGCTGACATGCCAGCAGCGGCTGCTGTTTCCACCCCTGCCGTTATCCGCGCTGGAGCAGGAGGTGCGTGCAGTGGCCTGCGGTCAGTCCCGTGCCGCGCTCAAGTTGATCCTGACCCGGGGCGAGGGGGCCCGCGGTTATGGCCTCCAGGGGCTGAGCGAGCCTACCCGCATCCTTGCCTGCTCAGCCTATCCCGGTGATTACCTGCGCTGGCAGCGCGACGGCATCCGTCTGGGAGTCTGCACCCAGAGGCTGGGGCATTCTCCCTTGCTGGCGGGCCTCAAGAGCCTTAATCGCCTGGAGCAGGTGCTGCTCAAGGGCGAGGTCGAGCAACAGGGCTGGCTTGATGCGTTGGTGCTGGATATCCGCGGTAGGGTGGTGGAAACCGTGACCGCGAATGTATTTTGGCGGCGGGATTCCGTAGTATACACGCCGCGGCTGGACCTGGCCGGTGTGGCCGGTGTCATGCGTGGCTGGGTGATGCAGCGGCTGGCGGCCTGGGGGTATTCCCTTGAGCAGGTTGCCGCGCCACTGGCCAGCCTGGAGCAGGCCGAGGAGGTATGGATCACCAATGCCTTGATGGAAATCGTTCCGGTTACAGGGATCATGCATGTCAATTTTCAACAAGATGAAGTGGCCCGGCGCCTTCAAGCTGCGTTTGCCGCGCCGGGGTAGAAAGCGGGGCCTGCTGGTCCTGTTGCTGGCCATGTTGACGCCTCTTGGCTGGGGGGGCTTTCAGCTGCATCGGCTGGATGTGCTGCCGATAGCCGGGGAGACGCGCCTGTTCAGTGTCGAGGCGGGCGTCATGGCGCCGCGCCTGGTTGAGCAGCTGGCGGTACGGCCGGTATCCCGTTTTTGGTTGAGCATCTGGTTGCGACTCAACCCCGAGCTGACCCAGGTCCGGGCCGGTACCTACCGCGTCGAGCAGGGCTGGAATCTGCGCCAGGCATTGCGCCTGTTCGTCAGTGGCAAGGAGGCGACCTTCAGCGTAACCCTGGTGGAGGGCGCGCGCATAGAGGATTGGCTGCAGACCCTGCGGGAGGCGCCCCATGTGCGTCAGACCCTGCCGGTGAACGCAACCGGTCTGGCGGCCGAGCTGCAGATCGGCAAGCCTCGGGTGGAGGGGCTGTTGCTGGCGGAAACCTATGCCTATACGGTGGGAACCCGGGATGTCGACATCCTGCTGCGGGCCCGTCAGCACATGCAGGAATACCTGGCCGAAGCCTGGCCGAAGCGGGCGGCCAACCTGCCCTACAAGTCGCCCTACGAGGCCTTGATCATGGCCTCCATCATCGAGAAAGAGACCGGGTTGCCCGAGGAGCGGCCGCGCATCGCCTCGGTGTTCATCAACCGGCTGCGTCTGGGCATGCGTTTGCAGACCGATCCGACGGTGATCTACGGCATGGGGGCGCGTTACGATGGCAATATCCGCAAGCGCGATCTGCAGGAGGCTACGCCCTACAATACCTATGTCATTGTCGGGCTGCCGCCGACGCCCATCGCCATGCCGGGACGCTCGGCCATCGCGGCCGCGCTGCACCCCGACATCACGGACGATCTCTACTTCGTGGCCAAGGGCGGTGGCGCGCATCATTTTTCCAAAACGCTGGCGGAGCATAACGCAGCCGTACGGCGCTATATACTGGGGCAGCCTTGAAATGGCCAAGTTTATCGTGATAGAGGGGCTGGAAGGCGCCGGCAAGAGCACCGCCGTGGGCTACGTGGTGGAGTGGCTGCACCAGCAGGGCATCACCGGCATCGAGACCACCCGCGAGCCGGGGGGGACGCCGCTTGCCGAGCGCATGCGCGCCATCATCAAGGAGGTCAGCGAGGAGCCGCTGAGCATGCAGGCCGAGCTGCTGCTCATGTATGCGGCCCGGGTGCAGCTGGTCGAGAATCGGATCAAGCCGGCCCTGGCAGCCGGCCGCTGGGTCGTCGGGGATCGTCATGATCTCTCTTCGCAAGCTTACCAGGGCGGCGGCCGCGGCATCGATGCCGGCCTGATCCGCCAGATCAAGCAGGCGGTACTGGGCGACTTCGGCCCGGATCTGACCCTCTATCTGGACATCGATCCGGCGGTGGGGTTGCGGCGTGCCAGTCATCGCGGCGCGTTGGATCGCATCGAATGCGAGCAGCTGGATTTCTTCGAGCGTACCCGGGCCCGTTACCTGGCGCTGGCGGCAGAGGATCCCCGTATCCGGGTGCTGGATGCGGGTCGCGCTCCCGACCGCATGCGCGCCAGCGTGCGTGCCGTCCTGGAGCAGGCGCTATGTATCCCTGGCTGAGCCCCTATTGGCAGCGGCTTGAGCAGGCCGTCCGCCAGCAGCGTCTCTCCCACGCCTGGCTGCTGAGCGGCTCCCGGGGCATGGGCAAGCGGCAGCTGGCCTTGCAGCTGGCCCATAGGGTGCTGTGCGAGACGCCCGGTCCCGATGGCGCCTGCGGCCGCTGTCATGCCTGCCAGCTGCTGAGCGCCGGCAACCACCCGGATCTGCATCTGCTGGGTGACGAAGAGGAGAGCCGCAGCATCGGCATCGACACCGTGCGTGGGCTCTCGGCGCGCATGCAGGCGAGCCCCCAGCTTGGCCGGGCCAAGGTGGCGTTGTTAATCCGGGCCGAACGCATGACCGATGCGGCCGCCAATGCCCTGCTCAAGACCCTGGAGGAGCCACCGGGCAGTGGCCTGCTGCTTCTGCTTGCCGATAGATCCCATCAGTTGCTGCCGACCATCGTCAGTCGTTGCCAGCGACTGCACCTCGCCTGTCCCGACGAGACCTCGGCGCTGGCCTGGTTGCGGTCGCAGGCCGGGGGAGAGGCGGCGCAGTCGTTTCACCTGCGCCTCAATCAGGGCGCGCCGCTGCAGACCCTCGAGTATCTGCTGTCCGGTGCCGATGCCCAGCGACGGGATATCTGTACCGGACTGGCGGCCTGTTTCGAGCGTCCCTGGGAGCTGGTGGCCCTCAGTGGCCGGCTGCGCGAGGCCATGCCCCGGGCCTTCGGCTGGTTGCAACTGCTGTTGCTGGATGCCCTCAAGTGGCAGGCGACCGGCCAGCCCGAGTGGCTCGGCATGCAGGATGCGCGCCCGCTCATCGAGCGGCTGGCCGGTTTGCCCAGCGCCCATCTGCTGGCCTGTCATGCCAGCTTGCTGGAGCAGGAGCAGCAGCTGGCGCGCATGCCCTCGGCGGTGCCCGGCCTGCTCATGACCCACTGGTTGACCCAACTCTTGCTGAAGGAAGACTGATTTGCTTGTCGATTCACATTGCCATCTTGATCGCCTGGACTATCAGGCGAAACACCGCGATCTCGCCGACGCCCTGGACAAGGCCAAGGCGCGGGGCGTGAGCCATTTTCTGTCCGTGTCGGTCACCCTGGCCCAGTTCCCGGCCATGCTCGATCTCATCGAACCGCACGCCAACGTCTTTGCCTCCTGCGGGGTGCACCCGCTGGATCAGGATTCGGCCTGGCAACCCGAGCAATTGGGCATTCTGGCCCGGCATCCGCGGGTGGTGGCCATCGGCGAGACGGGGCTGGATTACTTCTACGCCAGCGAGACCCATGCCCTGCAGCAGGCGGCCTTTCGGGAGCATATCCGGGTGGCGGTGGCCCTCAACAAGCCGCTCATCATCCACACCCGGGATGCCCGTGCCGATACCCTGAACATACTGCGCGAAGAAGGGGCCGAGCGGGTGGGGGGGGTGCTGCACTGTTTCACCGAAGATTGGGCCATGGCCGAAGCCGCCATGGCGCTGGGATTTTATGTTTCCATCTCGGGCATCGTCACGTTTCGCAATGCCAGTGCCTTGCGCGACGTGGCCCGCAAACTGCCCCTGGAGCGGCTGCTGCTGGAGACGGACGCCCCTTATCTGGCGCCGGTGCCCCACCGCGGCCAGCAGAACGAGCCGGCCTATGTGCGGGATGTGGCCGAATTCGTGGCTGATCTGCGACAGATGCCGGTGGATGCGCTGTGCGCCGCCACCAGCGACAACTTCTTTCGCCTGTTCAGCCTGGCCAAACCCTGACAGGTCAGGCGCCCTGGGCCCTGAAGGCACCGCATGGCTGCGGTGCCTGAGCATGCATTACTGGCAGCAGCGCCCCTTGGTCAGGTTGGCGAGGGCGATGATCAAAAACACGGCCAGATAGGCGCCGAAGATCAAGACCAGCCACTGGGGCATGCTCCAGCCGAGAAATTGCCACTGGATCTCGGCACAATCGCCGGTGGGGTTGAACAACCAGGGTAGCCAGCGATCCAGCGGCAGCCAGGTCGGAAACTCGGCAAACAGGCTGCAGGTATTGAACGGCGAGGGATTCATCTGGTAATCGACATGCTGCAGCGACAGCTGCAGGCCCTGCAGGGACGAGTAACCCCAGAGCAGCAGTGCGGCCCAGCGCAGTGGCCAGAGCCGTGGTTGCAGCATGCCGAGCAGCCCGGCCAGCGCAATGCCCAGGAAGGCGACGCGTTCATAGATGCACATGACACAGGGTGGCAGCCCCATGACATGCTGGAAGAAGAGCCCGCACAGCTCGAACAGCAGGGCTGACAGGCTGAGCAGTCCCCAGGCGAGGCGGGTGGAGGCGGCGTGACGTAACGAGGCGATCATAAAACTTCCCGATGGTTGCGGATAAGGCATGGATTACACGACAGATGCAAAAAAAAAGAAAGGGCCCTCATGGGCCCTTTTGCATGGCGTGGCTCAGTGGCCGCTGGCGGCCGGAATGGCCAGGGTGGCGCTGTGGTGGCTGAGCCAGCCCATCTGATAGAACCACTCGGTCATGCCGGGCAGCAACAGGCTGATAGTCGCCAGGCCGACAAAGGTCATGACCAGGGTGTAGGGCAGGGCCATGAACACCATGTGGCCATAAGAAAGGCGCACCAAGGGGGCCAGGGTGGACGTCAGCAGGAACAGGAAGGCGGCCTGGCCGTTGGGGGTGGCCACCGAGGGCAGGTTGGTGCCGGTGTTGATGGCGATGGCCAGCACATCAAACTGATCGCGGCTGATGGCGCCGTGCAGCAGCGCCGCCTTGGCCTCGTTGATGTAGACGGTACCGACGAAGACGTTGTCACTGACCATGGAGAGCAGTCCGTTGGCCAGGTAGAACATGGTCAGCTGGGTGTCGGCTTCGGCGGAGAGAACCCAGTCGATCACCGGCGTAAACAGCTGCTGATCGATGATCACCGCCACTATGACAAAGAAGACCGACAGCAGGGC
Source organism: Aeromonadaceae bacterium (assembly GCA_041595355.1). Lineage (GTDB taxonomy): Bacteria > Pseudomonadota > Gammaproteobacteria > Enterobacterales > Aeromonadaceae > JBFHKO01. The sequence continues at coordinate 18,490 of JBFHKO010000003.1, read as the reverse complement.
GGTGAAGGGGAGGGATTCGGTAAAGGCCTTGCCGATGGCATGCTCCTCGATGACGCCGGTGAAGGCGGTGGCCAGCACGATGACCGACAGGCCGATGAGACCGACGGCAGCCAGGTGGAAGGCGAGGCCGATGATAAGCCACACACAGATGACCGCCTGCACCGCCAGTTTCAGATTGTCGCGGGTGGTCCGTTTCTGGTCTTCGTGATCGGAGTAAGCCTTGAGGGTGGCATGTACAAAGTCGGGCATGCTCTCGCCGTAGCCAAACCATTTCAGCCTTTCGACCAGCACACAGACCAGCAGACCGCATACAAGGACCGGTACCGACACGGGGGCGACCCGCAGGGCGAATTCGGTAAAGTTCCAGCCGGCCTGTTCACCGATGATGAGGTTCTGGGGCTCACCCACCAGGGTGCAGACGCCGCCGAGGGCGGTGCCGACGCCGGCATGCATCAGCAGGCTGCGCAGGAACGCGCGAAACTGCTCCAGATCGGCCCTGTGGTGATCATGCCTGATGTGCTCGTCGCTGTTCACGTCGTGCTCGACGGGGTGTTCGGAGGCGACCTTGTGGTAAATGGCATAGAAGCCGGAGGCGATGCTGATCACCACGGCGATGACGGTCAGCGCATCCAGAAAGGCGGAGAGAAAGGCCGCCATGACCAGAAACGCCAGCGAGAGGGCCAGTTTTGAGCGTACATGCACCAGCAGCTTGGTGAACACGTAGAGCAGCAGTTGGCGCACGAAGTAGATGCCGGCGACCATGAACATCAGCAGCAGCAGCACCTCCAGGTTGGCACTGAGCTCGTGTTTGACCTGTTCGGTGCTGGTCATGCCAATGCCAATCGATTCCAGTGCCAGCAGGCCGCCGGGTTGCAGCGGATAGCACTTGAGGGCCATCGCCAGGGTGAAGATGAATTCGGCGACCAGCAGCCAGCCGGCGACGAAGGGGTCCATGGCAAAGATGAAGGGCGTGCTGAGCAAAAAGCCCAAGATGGTGATTTTATACCATTTGGGTGCACTACCCAGAAAATTGATGGCAAACGCCTTACTTAAACTCGTTGTCATGAATGGGTTCTCTTGACTGTGGCTTGAGGGAGTAGTCTGGCTATCAGTTATGAAAGTGCAGGCGCCCATCTAGTAGCTTGAACGGGTTGCCAGCTGCGAAGTCCATCAAAATCCATTCCACCCGTTCAGGCAAAAGGGACTTCTGCGTTGAGCTAATGCAAAATATTGATGTTATTAGATTAGTTTCAGGCATTAGCCTCAGGCGAGGGGGTTTGCACACCGATGTGGGCAACTGGTCGCACCTGTGCTTGTTCTCGTTATGGCGGCTTTGTTATCATTCGGTCTGTTTTCCTACAGACAGAGCATCCTGATGGTCATCAAAGCCCAGAGTCCGGCCGGATTCGCCGAAGAGTACATCATCGAATCCATCTGGAACAATCGGTTTGCTCCGGGCAGCATACTGCCGGCCGAGCGTGAACTCTCCGAGTTGATTGGCGTGACCCGCACCACCCTGCGCGAGGTGTTGCAGCGGCTGGCGCGGGATGGCTGGCTCACCATCCAGCATGGCAAGCCAACGCGGGTGAATAACTACTGGGAGACCTCGGGGCTGAATATCCTGGAGACCCTGGCGCGTCTCGATCAGGACAAGTTTCCCGAGCTGGTGGATCACCTGCTGTCAGCCCGTACCAACATCAGCATCATCTTCATCCGCAGTGCGGTGAAGCATAACGGTCGCAAGGTGCTGGGACTGCTGGGAGAGCTGAAGTCGTTGCCTGACGAGGCCGAGGCCTTCGCCGAGTTCGACTATCGTCTCTATCACCAGCTGGCCTTTGCCTCGGGCAATCCCATCTATGCGCTGATCCTCAATGGCTTCAAGAATTTATACGCCCGGGTTGGGCGCTTCTATTTTGCCGACAAGCAGGGCCGCGATCTGGCGCTGGCATTCTATCAGCGCCTCTATCAACTGACCGAGGCCGGCGATCATGGCGCGGTACAGACGGTGATCCGGCATTATGGGGCCGAGTCGGCGCGCATCTGGCATCGCCTGAAGCAGCGCCTGTCGGACAATCTGGTCGAGGTGTGAGTCAACCAGCGCGTATCCCCAACAAAAAAGCCGCATCTGCGGCTTTTTTGTTGGGGGCCTGGTGGCGGGCGGGAGTTACCCCTCCGGCTGGTTGGCCGGCTCCGGGCTCTGGCCCAGCAGGCGCACATGGCCATCGCCGTTCTCCTGCTCCAGGCGGACGCCGAATCCCCACAGCTGCTGAAGGTGACGCAGTACTTCCTTGTAGGAGTTAGCGAGGGGGATGCGTTCATTGGGGACATAGCGCAGGGTCAGGGTGCGATCGCCTTTCAGGTCGACATTGTAGACCTGAATATTGGGCTCATGGTTGCTGAGGTTGTACTGGGCGGAGAGTTTCTGGCGCAGCAGCCGGTACCCCTCCTCGTTATGGATGGCCGAGACCTGCAGGTAATTGCGTTGGTCGTCGTCATCGATGGCAAAGAAGCGGAAGTCGCGCATCACCTTGGGGCTCAGGAACTGGCTGATGAAGCTTTCGTCCTTGAAGTTCTCCATGGCGAAGTGCAGCGTCTCCAGCCAGTCGGAGCCGGCATAGTCGGGAAACCAGTAGCGGTCCTCCTCGGTGGGCGCTTCGCAGATGCGGCGCAGATCGCGGAACATGGCAAAACCCAGTGCATAGGGGTTGATCCCCGAGTAATGGCTGTGGTTGTAGGGGGGCTGATAGATGACGTTGGTGTGACTATGTAAAAACTCCACCATGAAGCGGTCGGTGACCAGACCGTCGTCATAGAGGTGGTTGAGTATGGTGTAGTGCCAGAAGGTGGCCCAGCCTTCGTTCATCACCTGGGTCTGCTTCTGGGGATAGAAGTACTGGCTTATCTTGCGCACCACACGGATGATCTCCCGCTGCCAGGGCTCCAGCATGGGCGCGTTCTTTTCGATGAAGTAGAGAATGTTTTCCTGGGGCTCGGAGGGGAATCGGCGATTATCGGCATCGGTGCGCTGCAGTGTGCGGGGCAGGGTGCGCCACAGCTCGTTGACCTGGGTCTGCAGGTACTCTTCACGCCGCTTTTGACGCCGTTTCTCCTCGGACAGCGACAGCCGCTGGGGCCGCTTGTAGCGGTCGACGCCGTAATTCATCAGTGCATGGCAGGAGTCCAGCAGCGACTCCACCGCCTCCACGCCATATTTCTCTTCGCACTGGGTGATGTAATGGCGGGCAAACAGCAGGTAGTCGACGATGGAGCCGGCATCGGTCCAGGCCTTGAACAGGTAGTTGTTCTTGAAAAAGGAGTTGTGGCCATAGCAGGCGTGGGCGATGACCAGCGCCTGCAGCGGCAGGGTGTTTTCCTCCATCAGGTAGGCGATGCAGGGATCGGAGTTGATCACGATCTCGTAGGCCAGTCCCATCTGACCGCGTTTGTAGTGCTGCTCGGTCTGGATGAATTTCTTGCCGAATGACCAGTGGTGGTAACCGATGGGCATGCCGACGCTGGAGTAGGCATCCATCATCTGCTCGGCGGCAATGACCTCGATCTGATTGGGGTAGGTGGTCAGCCGGTAATGGTCGGCGATGCGGGCGATTTCCTGCTGGTAGCGGGCCAGCAGCGCGAAGGTCCAGTCCGGACCGTCGCTGAGGGGGGATCGGATCGGCTCTGCGGTCATAGATGCTCCTGCCATCATGCGGCCTGCTTCTTAAACAGCTCCCGGAACACCGGAAAGATATCCTCCAGTTTGCGGATGTTCTCCATGGCGAACTGCGGATACTGCTTGGCTACCGTCTCGTATTGATACCAGAGGCTCTGGTGGGCGCGGGTGGTGATCTCGATATAGGCGTAATAGCGCACCCAGGGCATGATCTGGTGTTCCAGCAACTCGCGGCACAGCGGCGAGTCATCGGCCCAGTTGTCGCCGTCCGAGGCCTGGGCGGCATAGATGTTCCATTCGTTGGCCGGATAACGTGCGCGCATGATCTCGCTCATGAGGCGCAGGGCACTGGAGACAATGGTGCCGCCGGTCTCCTGGGAGTAGAAGAATTCCTGCTCGTCCACCTCCTTGGCCTGGGTATGGTGGCGGATAAACACTACCTCCACGTTCTTGTAGGTTCGGGTCAGGAACAGATAGAGCAGGATATAGAAGCGCTTGGCCATGTCCTTGGTGGCCTGATCCATGGAGCCCGAGACATCCATCAGACAGAACATCACGGCCTGGCTGGAGGGTACCGCCCGTTTGACGAAGTTGTTGAAGCGCAGATCGAAGGTATCGATGAAGGGCACCGCCGCTAACTTGCGTTTCAGCTCGGCAATGTCATTTTCCAGCCGTGTACACTCGGCCTGCTCTTCCTCGCCGGGGGGCTGCAGGGCGGCCAGGCGCTGCTCCAGCTCGGCCAGGCGGCGCTTCTTGCCGGCCTGCATGGCCACCCGCCGGGCCAGGGAGTTTTGCAGCGAGCGTACCACGTTGATGTTGGCCGGCACGCCGTCGGAGGTATAGCCGGCGCGGTAGGTTTTCGTCTCCACCAGCCGACTGACCGGATTTTTCTCCAGATTGGGCAGCGCCAGATCGTCGAACAGAATATCCAGGTATTCATCCTTGGAGATCTGGAACACGAACTCCTCGGTGCCTTCACCATCGGCGCTGGCCTGGCCCTCACCACTGCCCTGACCCTGGCCGCCCGGGGGGCGGGCTATCTGCTCACCGGGGACGAAGCGATCATTGCCCGGGTGCACCCTCTCCCTGTGACCGCCAGGCCCCTGCTGAAACACCGGCTCGCTGATGTCCCGGGTTGGAATGCTGACGCTTTCTCCCTTGTCGATGTCCTGGATGCTGCGCCGGGTGACCGCATCGGAGACGGCCTTCTTGATCTGGTTCTTGTAGCGGCGGATGAACCGTTGCCGGTTCACCGCACTCTTGTTCTTGCCGTTCAGTCGCCGATCGATGAAATGGGCCATACAACCTCCTCAGCCGCGCACTCAGGTGGACTTGCGCACTCGCAAATACCATTCGGAGAGCAGGCGCACCTGCTTGCGGGTATAGCCTTTTTCCATCATGCGCTCGACGAAGTTCTCATGCTTCTTCATCTCCTCGGCCGAGGTCTTGGTATTGAAGGAGATCACCGGCAGCAGATCCTCGGTGTTGGAGAACATCTTCTTCTCGATGACGGTGCGCAATTTCTCGTAGCTGGTCCAGTTGGGATTGCGCCCGGCGTTATTGGCGCGGGCCCGCAGCACGAAGTTGACGATTTCGTTGCGAAAATCCTTCGGGTTGCTGATCCCGGCCGGCTTTTCTATTTTCTCCAGTTCATTGTTGAGCGCGCCCCGGTCGAACAGTTGTCCGGTTTCCGGATCCCGATACTCCTGATCCTGGATCCAGAAGTCGGCATAGGTGACATAGCGGTCGAAGATGTTTTGTCCATATTCGGAATAGGACTCCAGATAGGCGGTCTGTATCTCCTTGCCGATGAACTCCACATAGCGCGGCACCAGGTAGCCCTTGATGAACTCCAGGTACTTGTCATGCAACTCCTGGGGAAACTGTTCGCGCTCTATCTGCTGCTCCAGCACATAGAAGAGATGCACCGGGTTGGCCGCGACCTCGGCGTGATCGAAGTTGAATACCCGGGACAATATCTTGAAGGCGAAGCGGGTGGACAGCCCCTGCATGCCTTCGTCCACGCCGGCATAGTCGCGGTACTCCTGGTAGGACTTGGCCTTGGGATCCGTATCCTTGAGACTTTCACCGTCGTAGACCCGCATCTTGGAGTAGAGGCTGGAGTTTTCCGGCTCCTTGAGGCGCGAGAGAACGCTGAATTGTGCCAGGTACTCCAGGGTGCCGGGCGCGCACTTGGCCGTGACCAGTTCGCTGTTGACCAGCAGTTTCTCGTAGATATGCACCTCTTCGGAGACGCGCAGGCAATAGGGTACCTTGACGATGTAGACCCGATCCAGGAACGCCTCGTTGTTCTTGTTGTTGCGGAACTGCTGCCATTCCGATTCGTTGGAGTGGGCCAGTATGATGCCCTCGAAAGGCAGGGCCGAGAGCCCCTCGGTGGGGTTGTAGTTGCCTTCCTGGGTGGCCGTCAGCAGGGGATGCAATACCTTGATGGGGGCCTTGAACATCTCGACGAACTCCATCAGGCCCTGGTTGGCACGGCACAGGGAGCCCGAGTAGGCATAGGCATCGGCATCGTTCTGGGAGAAATGCTCCAGCTGGCGGATATCCACCTTGCCCACCAGGGAGGAGATATCCTGGTTGTTCTCGTCGCCCGGCTCGGTCTTGGCGATGGCTATCTGATCCAGAATGGAGGGGTAGACCTTCTCCACCTTGAACTGGCTGATGTCCCCGCCATATTCGTGCAACCGCTTGGCCGCCCAGGGGGACATGATGCTCTTCAGGTAACGATTCGGGATGCCATACTCCTGGCGCAGCAGTTCACCGTCTTCATTGGCATCGAACAGGCAGAAGGGATGGTCGTTGACCGGTGAGCCCTTGAGACGATAGATGGGGATCTTCTGCATCAGCGCCTTGAGCTTCTCGGCCAGAGAGGACTTGCCGCCCCCCACCGGGCCGAGCAGGTAGAGGATCTGTTTCTTCTCTTCCAGTCCCTGGGCGGCATGCTTCAGGTAGGCCACTATCTGCTCTATGGCCTCCTCCATGCCATAGAAATCCTTGAAGGCAGGGTAGCGGTGTATCACCCGGTTGGAAAACAGGCGGCTGAGACGAGGATCGAGCGCCGTGTCTATCGTCTCGGGTTGGCCGATGGCCATCAGCAGGCGCTCGGCGGCCGAGGCGTAGCAGGTGCGATCCTCATGACAGAGTTCGAGAAACTCCTGCAGCGTGTATTCCTCTTCCCGAGCCTCTTCATAACGACGTTGGTAGTGATCAAAGATTCCCATGTCTAACCCCCGGATCATTCACTGAAACCAGCCGACTTTTTGCAACCGGTCATTACCGACGACTCTTCACTCATGGATCCAGCCTAGACGAGGCTGCGCACGCCTGTGAAGTAACTCATCGATAAATAAGCGTTTTTTGTGAAGGCTCACCGGTGGCTGTTGCCATGCATAGCGCTGGCGGACGGTGAGTCTGATTATGGGTGCTGAGTCTAGTTGTGCCACCTGGTGGGCGGATTGTCAAAATATACCCGGCATTGGGTTGCAAAATTGTGGGCAACCTGGTGCCGACTCGTAACGGCTTTTTCCGCCGCCCGTTTTATTCTCATACGCGTCTCATCCGTCGCCGCGCAGCGCCTCGACGGGGTCCTGCTGCATGGCTCGCCAGGCCGGATAGAGTCCGGCCAGCAACCCCACCAGAGTGGAGAAACCCAGCGCCAGCAGCAGGTAGAGGGGCTCCAGGACCAGCGGCAGGGCCGGCACCAGCAGCTGCAACAGGCCGCCCAGCCCCAGCAGCAGCGCCAGCCCCAACAGCCCGCCGCTGGTGGCCAGCAGCATGGCCTCCCCCAGAAACAGCAGCAACACCTGGCGGCGCGGGCAGCCAAGGGCGCGCAGCAGGCCGATTTCAGGAATACGTTCCTGCTGGGCAATGCTCATGATAGTGAAAATGCCCACGGCGCCGATGAGCAGGGAGAGGGTGCCGAGGCCCGCTATGGCCGCCTTGACGATGGTGAGGATGCGATCCAGGCTCTGCAGCATGTCCTGCTGGGAGTAGAGGGTGAAGTCTTCCCGCCCATGGCGGGCCAGCAACCTTTGGCGAATGCGCTCGCTGATAAGCGCATCATTGATGCCGGGGGTGTAGATCACGTCTATTTCCATCAGCCCCTCGCGATTGAAAAGCGCCTCGGCATGGGCCGTCGGAATGTAGACCATGTCATCCAGGTCAAACCCCAAGAACTGGCCTTTTTCGGCCATGATGCCGATAACCTGAAAGCGGCGATCGCCGACCCGGATGAAGGCGCCCAGGGCCGGGCGGTCCGGGAACAGCTCCCGGGCGACCAGGGCGCCGAGCACAGCCAGCGGGCGTGGCCACTGGCTCGCCTCGTCGGGCAGAAAGCGTCCCTGAGCCAGGGTGAAACGCCAGCCCTGGGCGGCCTGGTGGCCGGTACCGAGAATGTTGGTGTTGCGCGTCAGGCGCCCGGCCTTTACTTCGCCGGTGCCTGACAGCACCGGGATCACCGCCGTGACAAACGGCAGTCGGCGCAGACTGTGGCTGTCGGCCAGGGTCAGGGGCCGCACGCTGCTGAGAAGGCCATGCGGGGTGCCGGCGGTATCGGTCTTGCCGGGGGTGATGGCGATCACCCGGCTGCCAAACTGGGAGAAGCTCTCCAGCAGATAGAGGCGCAATCCTTCGCCGATGGCGGTCAGGGTGGAGACGGACGCGATGCCGATGGCGATGCCCAGCGCGGAGAGCAGACTGCGCGAGCGTCCGGACAGTAACGAGCGAGCCAACCAGACGAGCAGATCCAGCGGCCGCATCAGAGATTGCCTCGCAGACTATCGACCACCGGCTTCCGGGCCGCGCGGCTGGCCGGCAGCCAGGCGAACAGCAGGCCGGTCAGCAGGGCGCAGCCCGCCGCGGCCAGACTGGCGGCATCGGGCACCTGAGCCGGAAAATCCGGCCAGAGCTGACGTGCCAGCGCCACCGCCAGATAGCCCAGTCCCAGCCCGAGCAGGGCTCCGCTGCCGGAAAGCAGCAGGGCCTCGGTCAGAAACAGCGAGCGGACCAGGGGGCCATCGGCGCCCAATGCCTTGAGCAGACCAATCTCGGCGGTGCGCTGGTGGGTACTGATGAGACTCAGATTCATCAGCATGATACCGGAGACCAGCAGGCTGATGGCGCCGATGCCGGCCACGGCCAGGGTCAGGGTCAGCAGGATGTCGCTGAAGGTTTGCAGCAGGGCATCCGGACTCATGATGGTGACATCTTCCACCCCCTGATGGCGCTCGCGCATCAGGTGGGTCAGCTGCTCGCTCAAGTGGGGCAGCGGCTGGCCGGCGCGGGCCTGTACAAACAGCCGGAACAGCGCCTGGGTATTGAACAGCGCCTGGGCGGTCGCCACCGGGAGCACGACATTCTCATCCATGCGCAGCCCCATGCTGCTGGTGGTGCTGGCAAAGATCCCCACTATGCGGCAGCGACTATCATCCAGTCGCAGCCACTCGCCCACCGGATCCCGATTGCCGAACAGTTCACTGGCCAGTTGCCGCCCCAGCAGGCAGACCGGCCGGGCCTGCTCGGCGGGCAGATCCGGCAGTCCCTGACCGCGCAGGATCTGCAGATGGTGTGTCTCCTGGAAGGCCGCTGTGGTACCCAGTACCAGGGTGTTGCGCAGCCGGGTAGCGAATTTGGCCTCGCTGCTGCCCACCACCAGGGGGACGATGCGCACCCGCGGCAGGCGGCGCTGCAGGTAGGCCATGTCCGCCAGGGTCATGTCGCGCAGCGTCGATCCCATGGGCGGCAAGCCGCCGGTGGTTTCCTTGCGACCGGGCAGGATGACCAGCATCTCCTTGCCCAGGCTGGAAAACTCGGCGGTCACATAGTTGCGTGCCCCTTGCCCGAGCGCGGTCATCATCAGCACGGAGGCCACGCTGCTGGCGATGGCCAGTACCAGCAGCACGGCGCGCCAGCGGTGGCGGGTCAGGGCCTGGTAGGCAAAATCCAGCCGATCCAGAGCGCGCATCATGTGCGGCTGTCCCGCTGGATCCGGCCATCCAGCATGCGGATCTGGCGACGCGCCCGCTGGCTGAGCTCCGGATCGTGGGTGACCACCACCAGGGTAATGCCCTGCGCCTGATTCAGCTCCTCCAGCAACTGGATCACCTCGGCGCCGGCGTGACTGTCCAGGTTGCCGGTGGGCTCGTCGGCCAGCAGCAGCCGGGGTGACATCGCCATGGCCCGGGCGATGGCGACCCGCTGGCGCTGGCCACCGGAGAGCTGATGCGGGCGATGCCGGGCGCGATCGGCCAGTCCCAGCTGCTGCATGAGTTGCGCGACCCGGGCGCGGCGCTCGGCAGGCGGGTGACCGGCCAGTACCAGTGGCAATTCCACGTTCTCGAATGCCGTCAGGCGGGGAATGAGGTGAAAGGACTGGAACACGAAACCGATGGCGCGACTGCGCAAGGCCGCGAGGGCGGCGTCGACCAGTGTTGCCGTATCCTCGCCATCCAGCTGATACTGACCGCTGTCCGGCTGGTCCAGCAGCCCCAGCACATTCAGCAATGTCGACTTGCCTGAGCCGGAAGGGCCCATGACCGCCACATAATCGCCGGCGGCGATCTCCAGATTGATTGCATCCAGCCCCGTGACCCATTGCTCGCCCAGCTGAAAGCGACGGCAGATCTGCTGCAGGCGGATCATGGCGCTGGCGTCCTGCCGGCGCCGGCGGGTTCGACCCGCATCCCCGGCTCGTAAGTCAGGCTGCCGGGTTGCTGCACCAGCCTGTCTCCCTGAACCAGCCCGGCCTTCACCTCGGCCCAGCTCCAGCTTTGCAACCCGAGTTCAGGCCGGATCAGCTCCAGCTGGCCATCCCGATAGCGCAGTACCTGGCCATCCTCCCGCAGCGCCTCGGTGGGCAGGCGCAACACGGCCTCGGCGCGGGCGACCTCGATCTCCAGATCTGCACTGTAGCCGATGAGTAAGGGCACATCGGCGGGCGGGGCATCGAAGCGCGCTTCCACCTCGACGGTGCGCGCCTGTTTCTCCTGCTCCTGGACATAGGGCGCAACACGGGTCAGATGAGCAGGGAAGCGCTGGTCGGGCAGGGCATCCAGCAGAATGAAGGCCGGCTGGCCGACGCGCAGCCGTGCGGCATCCACTTCATCGATGGGCGCCGATACATAGAGGCACGCCCTGTCGATAAGATCGATGACCGGCGGCATGCTGACCCCGGGAGGCGACGGAGTCATGTATTCGCCAAGCTTGCTGTTGACCTCGGCAATCACTCCGTCGAAGGGGGCCAGCAGTCGGGTTTGTGCCAGCCGGGCATCGATGATTCCCAACCGGGCGTCACCGACCTGCAACTGCTGGTCGGTGATATGACAGGCCAGGCGAGCGCTGCGGGCCTGGGTTCTGGCCTGATCGACACTGCTGCGGGAGGTGAGATTTCGTGGCAGCAAGCTGGCCAGCCGCTCGGCTTCACGCTGCTGAAAGTCCGCCTGCAGACAGGCCTGCTCCCGGGTCAGGCGGTCGAGAGCCTGGCTGGCCAGCGCCTGCTGGCGTTCAGCCTGGAGCTCCTCGTCCCACAGGCGGAGCAGCAGCTGGCCACGCTTGACACTGTCTCCGGCCTGCACCCGGATATCGGTGACCACGCCCCCCATGGGCAGGCTGAGATCGGCACGCTGACAGGAACGGATACTGCCGGCACGGGTATTCACCACTGTGGTCAGTACCTCGCCGGTCTCCAGCCGGACCAGACTGACCGGCAGCGCGCCGGGACGACTCCAGAGCAGCAGGCCGACCAGCAGCACGGCGATAAGTAGCGTCAGGAACAGCCATTTTTTCATGTCACCTCCTGGCCGCGGCGCCGCACCGGCCAATGCCGGGAGCGGGCTCCGGGACTCCTGCTGTTATTCTGGCAGAGTTTCGGCCAGGGCAGGGCCAGGAGGCGATGACCCGCCCGCGCTCAGGCGTGGCGGGCGCCCTGTAGCCAGCGGTCCAGGGCGTTGGCGAACGCCTGGCGATCGGCCTGATGGAAGGGGGCAGGGCCGCCGGTCTGGACGCCGGAAGAGCGCAACTCCTCCATGAAATTACGCATGCTCAGTCGCTGACGGATGGTCTCGGCGGTATAGGCTTCGCCACGGGGATTCAGGGCCATGGCGCCCTTCTCCACCACCAGGGCCGCCAGTGGCACATCGGCCGTGATCACCAGATCCCTGGGGGTCACCTGCTGGTGGATGTAGTGATCGGCGACATCGAATCCCTGAGCAACCTGAACACTGCGAATGTAGCGGGAGGGGGGCGTGCGCAACCCCTGATTGGCGACCAGTGTCAGCGGGCAGGCGACCCGCTCCGCCGCGCGAAAAAGGATCTCCTTGATGACGGCCGGACAAGCATCGGCGTCGACCCAGATATGCATATTGTGCCTCCGGTATTAAAGAGCGCCATGGTAGCACAACCGGGCAACGCGGATGTGCTGGGTGAGTGATGTCGGCGTGCCGTATGTTATGTAAAATGATGTGCAGCAAAGTCAAACCCACGGTGATTTTAAGCCCGCCGAAAAAAACATGCCGATAGGGGCGAGTGGCGGTTAATTGCGCGCCTTGCAGGGGCTGGGTAGAATGAGCCCCCCAACCTGACTCTCCTCCGCTCGAGGATAGGCCTCTGCTTGCCGATGACACGACGTTACCATCGCCGCGCCGCTATGCTGACGCGGCTCCCTCGCTCCCGCTTGCACCAGGCCCTGCTGGTGGTGCTGGTATGGGTGCTGCTGTGGCATCTGTGGGCACTGGCGCAGATGCTCTGGTGGCGCCACCACAATCCGACCATGACCCCGTTCATGAGCGAGCAACAGCAGCGCCTGCAGGAGCGGGATCCCCAGGCCCGCCTGCGTCAGCAGTGGGTGCCTTATGAGCATATTTCGCGGCATCTCAAGCGGGCGCTGGTGGCGGCGGAGGATGCGCGCTTCGTCGACCACCAGGGGTTCGACTGGGATGGCATTCAGAACGCCTGGCACAAGAACCTGCGCCAGGGGCGCATTGTCGCCGGCGGCTCCACCATCAGCCAGCAGCTGGCCAAGAACCTGTTCCTGTCTGAAGCCAGGACCCCCTGGCGCAAGGCTCACGAGGCATTGCTGACGTTGATGCTGGAGTCGGTGCTCGACAAACGGCGTATTCTCGAGATCTATCTCAACGTCATAGAGTGGGGGCAGGGGCTGTTCGGTGCCGAGGCCGCCGCCCGTTATTACTACGGCGTGTCGGTGGCTCAACTCAGTGCCCCCCAGGCCGCCCGGCTGGCGGCCATGGTCACCAATCCCCGCTATTATCAGCAGCGCCTGCATGATCGGCGCCTGCAGCGCAAGGCCGGCATCATACAGCGACGTCTGAGTCAGGTGCAGATCCCGCACTGAATGCCCGGGCGGCCACCGCTGCCGGCACCTATGCTTGGCATGGGATCCCGTCATCGGAGCGCCGCCTCATGTTTGCCTCGCCTCATCCTCTGGTGATCGCCCATCGCGGTGCCAGCGGTTACCTGCCCGAACACACCCTGGCGGCCAAGGCCATGGCCTACGCCCAGGGCGCCGATTATCTCGAACAGGATCTGGTGCTGACCCGGGATGACCACCTGCTGGTGCTGCACGACCATTTCCTGGACCGGGTCACCGATGTGGCCACGCAATTCCCGGCGCGGGCTCGCGAAGACGGCCGTTTTTATGCCATCGATTTCGATCTGGCTGAAATTCGCCAGTTGCGGGTCACCGAGCTGTTCGAGCGACGCCAGGGCAGAGTAGAGCCCGTGTTTCCGGCCCGTTTTCCCCTCTGGACCTCGCGCTTCGAGCTGCACACCTTCGAGGAGGAGATCGAGTTTATCCAGGGACTGAACCGCTCCACCGGTCGCAAGGTGGGCCTGTATCCCGAAATCAAGGTGCCCTGGTTTCACCGTCGGGCCGGCAAGGCCATCTCGGAGCGGGTGCTGCAGGTGCTCTGGGACTATGGCTACCAAACCCCGGAGGCGGGCGTCTTCCTGCAGTGCTTCGATCCCCTGGAGCTTGAGCGCATCCACCGAGAGCTGATGCCGAACCTTGGTATGCGACTCCCCACGGTGCAGCTGATAGCCCCCACCGACTGGGAAGAAACCTGGTGCCCTGATGGCCAGGGTGATTGGCAACCCTATGACTACGACTGGATGCTGGCGCCCGGCGGCATGGCCCGCATCGCCGACTACGCCGAGGCCATCGGCCCCTGGTTACCCATGGTGGTGGGGGAGGATTCCTCGCCGGGTCACCTTCAGTTGACGGCCCTGGTGGCCGACGCGCACCGAGCCGGGCTGGCCGTGCACCCCTATACCCTGCGTCGGGATCAGCTGCCAGGTTATGCCCGTGATTTCAACGACTTGCTGGATATCTTCTACCGCCAGGCCGGTGTCGATGGGTTGTTCACCGACTTTCCGGATCTGGCGGTGGCTTACCTGCGGGCAAGATGGCCTTTGGGCGCCAGCGGCGCCCAAAACGAGTCAGCCCCGCCAACCTGAACGGCGGCGGGGCTGGCTTGGTTGACACAGACCTGGCGTTACTTGCTGTGGCGCGCCTTGAGGCGGGTCACCACATCGGCCAGCTGCAGCCCTTCGTTTTGCAGCAGTACCGTCAGGTGATAGAGCAAATCGGCAGACTCGTTGATGAGCTCCTCCCGGTCCTTGGCCATGGCGGCCAGCGCCACCTCCACGCCCTCTTCACCCACCTTCTGGGCGATGCGCTTGGTGCCCTTGGCGTACAGGCGTGCCGTGTAGCTGGACTCCGGATCGGCATGCTTGCGGCCGGCCAGCAGCTGCTCCAGCTCCGCCAGGAAGCCCAGATGGGGCAGCGGATGGCCGTCGAAGCAGCTCACGCTGCCCTTGTGGCAGGTGGGGCCGATGGGATCGGCGGCGATGAGCAGGCAATCCTTGTCGCAGTCGGTGCTGATGGCCTTGAGGTTCAGGAAGTGGCCGGAGCTCTCGCCCTTGGTCCACAGCCGGCCCTTGGTGCGGCTGAAGAAGGTGACATGGCCGCTCTGCAGGGTAACGGCCAGGGCTTCCGGGTTCATGAAGCCCTGCATCAGCACCTCGCCGCTGGCCCAGTGCTGCACTATGGCCGGCATCAGCTGGTCCACCTTGGCCCAGTCGAGCACGCTGGTATCGAAAGAAATCGCATTAGTCACGGATCTGCACTCCTTGCTGTCGCAGATAGGCCTTCAAATCGGGGATGGGAATGATGCCCTTGTGGAACACGGAGGCGGCCAGGGCCCCATCCACATCCGCGTCCTGGAAGGCGTCGCGGAAATGGACCATTTCGCCGGCGCCGCCGGAGGCAATCAGCGGCACCTTGCACAGTCCGCGCACCAGCTTGAGCTGCTCCAGATCGTAGCCGTTGCGCATGCCATCCTGGTTCATCACGTTGAGAACAATCTCGCCGGCGCCGCGTTTTTGCACTTCCACCACCCAGTCGGGGGTGGTCCACTGGGTGAGGCGGGTGCGGGATTCGTCACCGGTGTACTGCTTGACCTGATACTGGCCGGTGGCGGCATCGAAATAGGAGTCGATACCCACCACCACGCACTGGACGCCGAAGCGGTCCGCCAGCGCGGTGATGAGGGCGGGATCCGCCAGCGCCGGCGAGTTGATGGAGATCTTGTCGGCACCGAACTCCAGCACCTGGCGCGCATCCTCCACGCTCTTGATGCCGCCGGCAACGCAGAAGGGGATGTCGATGACCTCCGCCACCCGGCTCACCCAGCTCTTGTCCACCACCCGCGCATCGCTGGAGGCGGTGATGTCGTAGAACACCAGTTCGTCGGCGCCTTCATCGGCGTAGCGCTTGGCCAGCGGGACTATGTCGCCCATCACCTCGTGGTTGCGAAACTGTACCCCCTTGACCACCACGCCATCCTTGACGTCCAGGCAGGGGATTATGCGTCTTGCCAGCATGCCATCGCCTCCTTGACGGTGAATTTGCCTTCCAGCAACGAGCGGCCCAGGATCACGCCGCCGACGCCGGAGCCCTTGAGGGCCTCGATGTCGGCAATGCCGCCGATGCCGCCGGAGGCCTGGAAGCTGATTTGCGGATAGCGGGCCGCCAGATCCTGATACAGCGCCACGTTGGAGCCTTGCAGGGTGCCGTCACGGCTGATGTCGGTGCAGAGCACATGCTTGAGGCCGGCGGGCAAAAATTGCTCGATGAGCTCCTCTATGGTGACGCCGCTGTCCTGCTGCCAGCCGGCGACCGCTATCTTGCGGCTGCCTTGGGCATCGATGTTCACATCCAGCGCCAGCACGATGTGCTCGCTGCCGTATTTCTCCATCCAGCCCATCACCAGCTCGGGGCGCTTGACGGCGGTGGAGCCCACCACCACCCGGTTGGCGCCGGCGTCCAGCAGATCCTTGACATCCTGCTCGGTGCGCACGCCGCCGCCGATCTGCACCGGCGCCCGGGTGTGTTTGAGCAGCTCGCGGATGACGCCGAGCTGGCGCTGGCTGGCATCCTTGGCGCCGTCCAGATCCACCAGATGCAGCTGGGTGGCCCCTTCGGCCACGTAGAGGTCGAAGCGCTCCTGGGGGGAGGCGTTGTATTCGGTCTTCTGGCCGTAATCGCCCTGGTAGAGGCGGACCACCTTGCCGTTAATCAAGTCAATGGCGGGAATTATCATGCTCGGTCCTCATTACAGCTCAAGGAAGTTCTGGATCAGGCGGGCGCCGGCCTTGCCGGAGCGCTCCGGATGGAATTGGGCGCCAAAGAAGTTCTCCTTGCCCACCACGGCGGTGAACTTTCCGCCGTAGTCGCAGGTGGCCAGGGTGGCCTCGGTCACCTCCAGGGCGTAGGAGTGGACGAAATAGAAGTAACTGCCGCTGGGAATGCCCTTGAACAAGGGGTGAGTCTCGTCATGGACCACCTGGTTCCAGCCCATGTGCGGCAGGCGCAGCGCGCCCACCTGCATCAGTTTCACCTTGCCCGGGACCACGCCCAGGCAGTCGATGTCCGCCTCACCACCCATGTGTTCTTCCGAGGCGTGGGCCAGCATCTGCATGCCGAGGCAAAAGCCCAGCAGCGGCTGTTTGGCTTCCCGCACCAGTTCCACCAGACCGCGTTCATGCAGGTTGTGCATGGCGGCCTTGGCGGTGCCGACGCCCGGCAGGATCAGCTTGTCGGCGCTGCGGATGTCGGCAGCCTCCCGGCTCACAATGGGACTGACGCCGAGGCGCTCGACGGCCATGCGCACCGAGGAGAGGTTGGCGCAGCCGGTATCGATGATGGTCAGCTTCATGTCACAGCACCCCCTTGCTGGAGGGCAGCTCGCTGCCTTCCACCTTGATGGCCTGGCGCAGGGCGCGGCCGAAGCCCTTGAACAGCGCCTCCACCTGGTGGTGAGTGTTGCCCGGCGTGACCGACAGATGCAGGGTGATGGCCATGGCATCGGCGAGCGAGCGGAAGAAGTGGGGCACCATCTCGGTGGCCATCTCGCCCACCATGTCGCGGCCAAAGTCGGCCTCGCAGCGGAAGGCAAAGAAGGGGCGACCGGAGAGATCCAGCGCCGCGCTCACCTGCTGCTCCACCAGGCTCTCGGGGAAGGCATCGACCCGGGCCTGCACCTCGTCCATGGCCAGCACGAAGCCGAAACGGCCAATGCCGCGCTTGCTGCCGAGGGCCTGTTTCAACGCCTCACCCAGGGCCAGCCCGACATCCTCGACGGTGTGGTGATCGTCGATGTGCAGATCGCCCTTGACCGCCAGCTGCAGCCGGAAGCCGGCGTGGGTGGCGATTTGATCCAGCATGTGGTCGAAGAAGCCGATGCCGGTGTGGATCTGGTTGCCGCCGCTTTGGTCCAGATCGACGCTGACACTGATCTCGGTCTCCTTGGTGTGGCGGGTGACGCTGGCCTGGCGGCCCTGATGCAGCAGTCGATCGCGAATGTGCTGCCAGTTGCAGCGCTCGGGATGGTACTGGATGCCGGTGATGCCCATGTTCTCGGCCAGCTGCACATCGGTGAGCCGATCGCCGATCACGAAGGAGTGGGCGTGGTCGAACTGGTTGCCCTGCAGGTAGGGTTTGACCAGCCCGAGCTTCGGCTTGCGGCAGGTACAGTCCTCATGCGGGAAGTGGGGGCAGATGAGCACCTCGTCCCAATGCACGCCCTGGGATTCGAAGATGTGCATCATGAGATCCTGGGGCGGCTGGAAGTGCTCCAGCGGCAGGCTGTCGGTACCCAGGCCATCCTGATTGGTCACCATCACCAGTCGGTAGCCGGCGGCCTGCAGCTCGCGCAGCACAGGTATCACCATGGGCTCGAACCTGAGCTTGTCCAGGCGGTCTACCTGTTTGTCGGTGATCGGCTCCTCGATGAGGGTGCCGTCCCGGTCGATAAACAAAATACGTTGCTTGTTCACGCTGATGCTCCTTGCAGCTTGGCCAGCACAGCCCGCACGGCGGCCATCTCGGCCTCGTCGCCTATGGTGATGCGTACCGCATTGGCCAGCATGGGCTTGCTGCCAAAGTCCCGCAGTATGATGCCGTCCTCGGCCATGGTCTTGAACAGGGTGGCGCCATCGACGAAACGGGCCAGCAGGTAGTTGCCGTGATCGTCGAAAATCTCGCGCACCAGCGGATGCGCGGCCAACTCGGCCTTGAATTCGGCCTTGAGGCGATTAAGCCAGAGCACGCGCTGGCGCATGGTCTCAAGCCCCGCGCTGCCAAGCGCCTGGGCGGCGATCTGGGCCACCGGCTCCGGAATGGGGTAGGGGGCGATGACCTTCTGCAGCAAACCTATCACTTCCGCATTGGCCAGCGTGAAGCCGCAGCGCAGGCCGGCCAGGGCAAAGCCCTTGGAGAGGGTG
>JBFHKO010000002.1:0-40615 GCA_041595355.1 Aeromonadaceae bacterium | reverse complement strand
GGAGAACGAGACGTTGGAGACGCCGCCGGAGATCATGGCGTGGGGCAGGTGGTCCTTGATGTCCTTCACCGCCTCGATGAAGTCCACCGCGTAGTTGTTGTGTTCGTCGATGCCGGTGGCTACGGCGAAGATGTTGGGATCGAAGATGATGTCTTCCGGCGGGAAGCCCACCTCATCGACCAGGATGCGGTAGGCGCGCTGGCAGATCTCGAACTTGCGCGCCCGGGTGTCTGCCTGCCCCTACTCGTCGAAGGCCATGACGATGACGGCGGCGCCGTAACGGCGCACCAGCCTGGCCTGCTGGATAAATTTCTCTTCGCCCTCCTTCATGGAGATGGAGTTGACGATGGCCTTGCCCTGAATGCACTTGAGCCCCGCTTCGATCACCTCCCACTTGGAGGAGTCGACCATGATGGGTACCTTGCAGATGTCGGGCTCGGAGGCGATGAGCTTGAGGAAGCGCACCATGCAGGCCTCGGCATCCAGCATGCCCTCGTCCATGTTGATGTCGATGATCTGGGCACCGTTTTCCACCTGCTGGCGGGCGATATCCAGCGCCTCATCGTAGTTCTCCTCCTTGATCAGGCGCTTGAACTTGGCGGAGCCGGTGACATTGGTGCGCTCGCCGACGTTGACGAACATGGAGTCCGGGGTGAGGGTCAGCGGCTCCAGGCCGGCCAGGCGACAGGCCACCGGGATCTCGGGCAGGGCGCGGGGCGCGCAGCCGGCCACGGCCTCGCCCATGGCGGCGATGTGCTCCGGCGTGGTGCCGCAGCAGCCGCCTACCAGATTCAGGAAGCCTGCCTCGGCCCATTCGCGGATATGCACCGCCATCTCCTCGGCTTCCAGATCGTAGCCGCCGAAGGCGTTGGGCAGGCCGGCGTTGGGGTGCACCGAGACGTAGGTCTCGCAGATGCGGGCCAGCTCCTCGACATACTGGCGCAGCTCCTTGGGGCCCAGTGCGCAGTTGAGGCCGAAGGAGAGCGGGCGCACATGGCGCATCGCGTTGTAGAAGGCTTCGGTGGTCTGACCGGAGAGGGTGCGGCCGGAGGCATCGGTGATGGTGCCGGAGATCATCACCGGCAGTTGCCGGCCCAGATCGTCGAACACCGACTCGACGGCGAAGGCGGCCGCCTTGGCATTCAGGGTGTCGAAGATGGTCTCGATGAGGATGAGATCGGCCCCGCCCTGGATGAGCGCCAGGGTCGATTCCCGGTAGGCGCTCACCAGCTGGTCGAAGCTGACGTTGCGCGCACCGGGATCGTTCACGTCGGGGGAGATGGAGGCGGTGCGGTTGGTCGGGCCCAGCACCCCGGCGACGAAACGCGGGCGGCTCGGGTCCTTCGCCGTCCAGGCATCGGCGGCTTCACGGGCCAGGCGCGCCGAAGCCAGGTTGATCTCGGCGCTGAGATCCTCCATCTGGTAATCGGCCATGGCGATGCGGGTGGCGTTGAAGCTGTTGGTTTCGAGGATATCGGCGCCGGCGGCGAGGTAGGCCTCGTGGATGGCGCGGATGATCGCCGGTTGGGTCAGCACCAGCAGGTCGTTGTTGCCCTTCAGATCCGAGGGCCAGTCGGCAAAGCGCTCGCCGCGGTAATCGGCCTCTTTCAGCTCATAGCCCTGGATCATGGTGCCCATGCCACCGTCGATGATCAGGATCCGTTCCTGCAGGCACTGATGGATACTCTTCGCGGGTGCTTTATCGACCACAACTGCTTCCTCTACTGGTTTGCTACATGCGCTGGCACTGTCGGCGTCATCCTACCAGCAATGGGGGATGGAAATCTAGCCGTCTAAAAGGCCATGGCGGCAGGGGGGGTGGTTTTTGAGTGCGAAGGGGTGGAGCGGGTGGTGGCAGCATAAAAAAGATCGGGCCCCGCAGGGCCCGATGTGTTCAGCTCAGCTTCTGCAGATCGAAGGGGGTGAGCTGATAGACATAGTAGTTGAGCCAGTTGGCAAACAGCAGGTAGCCATGGCTGCGCCAGGTGGCCCGCGGTGGCAGCTCCGGGTTGTCACCCGGGTAGTAGTGGGCCGGCATCCGGGGGGCGATGCCGAGGCCCAGATCGCGCACATATTCGTGGTGCAGGGTGGTGGGGTCATATTCCGGATGGCCGGTGACGAACACCTGCCGGCAGTCCCGGGTGGCGGCCAGGTAGACCCCCGCCTCGTCGGACTCGGCAAAGATCTGCAGATCCGTGTGTGCGCGCAGGAAGTCGCCCTGGAAGTCGGCATAACGGGAGTGGGGGGCAAGAAAGAGATCGTCAAAGCCGCGCACCAGGGGATCGTGCTCCACCAGCCGGCGATGTTCATACACGCCGGAGAGTTTCACCTCGCGGGTCTGCTTCTCCAGGCCATAGAACACCTTGAGCGCCGCCTGGGCCGCCCAGCAGAGGAACAGGGTCGAGGTGACGTTGTGGCGCGACCACTCGATGATCTTCACCAGCATGTCCCAGTAGACCACATCCTCGAACTGCACCAGTCCGAGCGGCGCCCCGGTGATGATGAGGCCGTCGTACTTGATCGCCTTGACCTGTTCGAAATCCTGATAGAAGGCGCGCAGGTGGGAGGTGGGGGTGTTCTTGGATTCCCGATCGTCGATGCGCAACAGATCCACGTCCACCTGCAGGGGCGAGTTGGAGAGCATGCGCATCAGCTGGATCTCGGTCTCGATCTTCTTCGGCATCAGATTCAGCAACAGCACCCGCAAGGGGCGGATATCCTGGTGCGACGCGCGGGAGTCGGTCATCACGAAGATGTTTTCTTCGCTGAGCACCTCGGCGGCGGGCAATCTGTCTGGAATCTTGATCGGCATGGTGACTCCTGAGCTCATATCGGTAAATACGTCCGGACATCCGGAAATCTACACCAAGGGGCGGCAGCCTGTCATCCCTCTTGGCCGCCATTTTGTCGCGCCGGGGAGGCGACCGGCGGATGCCGCTGAC
Organism: Aeromonadaceae bacterium; assembly: GCA_041595355.1. Taxonomy (GTDB): domain Bacteria; phylum Pseudomonadota; class Gammaproteobacteria; order Enterobacterales; family Aeromonadaceae; genus JBFHKO01. The sequence goes on along the minus strand of JBFHKO010000002.1, from coordinate 37,673 downwards.
CATGCGCTTGATATCCCACCCGTTTCTGGGCGGATTATCGCCAGCTGATGGGCCGTCGTTGTTGTGGGTGAGCGGGCTCAAGAGCCCGGCCCGCCGGCGGCGGCGCCGGCACGCCAGCGCAGGCGGCATGCGGGTTGGCGCATGCGGTGCTGCTTGCTGATCGGAACCGGGGTTGGTAAAGTTAGGCGATTTTTTCGCTCCCTCAACTACCCAGGATCCCCCGCTACCATGTTCAAGAAGCTCCGAGGCCTTTTCTCCAACGATCTGTCGATCGATTTGGGTACCGCCAACACGCTGATTTACGTCAAGGGCAAAGGCATAGTGCTGAACGAGCCTTCCGTGGTCGCCATTCGCCAGGAGCGGGGCGGCACGGCCAAATCCGTGGCGGCAGTAGGCCATGCGGCCAAGCTGATGCTGGGACGGACCCCGGGCAACATCGCCGCCATCCGGCCGATGAAGGATGGCGTCATCGCCGACTTCTCGGTGACCGAGAAGATGCTGCAGCACTTCATCAAGCAGGTGCACGACAACAATTTCCTGCGTCCCAGCCCGCGGGTACTGGTGTGCGTTCCCTGTGGTTCCACCCAGGTGGAACGGCGCGCCATCAAGGAGTCCGCCCAGGGGGCCGGTGCCCGCGAGGTCTACCTTATCGACGAGCCCATGGCGGCGGCCATCGGTGCCGGGCTGCCGGTCTCCGAGGCCACCGGCTCCATGGTGGTGGATATCGGTGGCGGTACCACCGAGGTGGCCATCATCTCCCTGAACGGCGTGGTCTACTCCTCGTCGGTGCGCATCGGTGGCGACCGTTTCGATGAGGCCATCATCAGCTATGTACGCCGCAACTATGGCAGCCTCATCGGCGAAGCCACCGCCGAGCGTATCAAGCACGAGATCGGTTCCGCCTACCCGGGCGACGAGGTGCGCGAGATCGAGGTGCGCGGCCGCAACCTGGCCGAAGGGGTGCCGCGCAGCTTCACCCTCAACTCCAACGAGATCCTGGAAGCGCTGCAGGAGCCGCTTTCCGGCATCGTCAGCGCCGTCATGGTGGCGCTGGAGCAGTCGCCACCCGAGCTGGCCTCCGACATCTCCGAGCGCGGCATGGTGCTCACCGGCGGGGGCGCCCTGCTGCGGGATCTGGATCGCCTGCTGATGGAGGAGACCGGCATTCCGGTGGTGGTGGCCGACGACCCCCTGACCTGCGTGGCCCGTGGTGGCGGTCGAGCCCTGGAGCTCATCGACATGCACGGTGGCGATCTCTTCCATTACGAATAACCTCCGGCTCGGCCCCGCTGGGGCCGACCTCACCATTCTGACCGCATGAAGCTGCTATTTGGCCGGGGCCCGTCCCTGCAACTCAGGCTATTTTTTGCTGTGCTGGTCTCGGTGGCCTGCATCGTGGCCGACGCACGCTTTCATTTTTTTGACGGCGTGCGCATCTACATGAACTCCCTGGTCAGCCCGCTGATCTATCTGGCCAATGCGCCGCGCCAGCTGGCGGACCAGCTGGCCAGCCAGCTGCGTTCCCGCGGTGAACTGATGGCGGACAATCAGCGCCTGGAGCAACAGCTGTTCCTGCTGCGCAGCGATCTGCTGCGCCTGCGCCAGGTGACCCAGGAAAACCAGCACCTGCGCGAGCTGCTGGGCTCGCCGGTCAATCTCGACTCCCGCAAGATGGCGGCCCAGATATTGTCGGTGGACTCGGATCCCTTCGTGCATCAGGTCGTGATCGACAAGGGCACCCTGAGTGGCGTCTTCGACGGGCAGGCGGTGGTCAACGATCAGGGGGTCATCGGTCAGGTGCTGAGCGTCGGCAAGACCACCAGTCGCGTGCTGCTGATCACCGATGCCAGTCATGCCGTCCCGGTGCGGGTGATGCGCAACGATATCCGTGCCATCGCCAGCGGTACCGGCAACCTGGATGAGCTGGAGCTGAAAAATATCCCGCGCAGTGCCGATCTCCAGGTGGGTGACATCCTGGTCAGCTCCGGCTTTGGCGGCCATTTCCCGCCGGGCTATCCGGTGGGGCGCATCACCCGCTTCGACTACGAAGAGGGGAAGCCCTTTGCCGAGGTGAAAGCCGAGCCGCTGGCTGCCCTGGATCGCCTGCGCTATCTGCTGCTGCTGTGGCAGGAGCCACTGCCGCTGGATGCGCCGTCCCAGGCTCAGCCGGCATCGCCGGCCGCGTCGACGGAGGTCGGCTCCTGATGTCTCTCACCGGTCATGGCAAGGGCTCCATCTACCTGACGCTGCTGGCGGCGCTGCTGCTGGCGATACTGCCGCTGCCGGCGGCCATCGATCTGTTTCGTCCCGACTGGGTGATGCTGGTGCTGCTCTACTGGGTTATCGCCTTGCCTCACAGGGTCAATGTCGGCACGGCCTGGTTGTTCGGTTTGTTGCTGGATATTCTGCTGGGCTCCACCCTGGGGGTGCGGGCGCTGGCTATGGCCATCATGGCTTACCTGGCCGGGGTGCAGTTCCAGAAGATCCGCAATTTCTCCATCTGGCAGCAGGCGCTGGTGATCGGCAGCCTTGCCGCCCTGGGTCAGCTCAGCATCCTCTGGGCCGAACACCTGTTTTCGGCGCGCGTCCTCAACTATCGCCAATTCTGGTCGGTGCTCAGCTCAACCCTGCTCTGGCCCTGGGTGTTTCTCTCCCTGCGCCGACTGCGGCGCCACTTTCACATCCGGTAAGGTTCATGTCCGCATCCTCCATTCAGCTCTATCTGGCCTCGGCATCGCCGCGGCGTCGTGAACTCCTGACGCAATTGGGTTATCGCTTTGAGGTACTCAGGGTCGAGGTACCCGAGATCCGCCAGCCTGGCGAAGCGCCTCAGACCTACGTGCAGCGGCTGGCCTGTGACAAGGCCCTGGCCGGCTGGCAGGCCTGTGAGGGCCGCCGGCCGGTGCTGGGCGCCGATACCATAGTGGTGCTGGGGGAACAGGTGCTGGAAAAGCCGCGGGATCAGGCCGATGCCGAGCGCATGCTGGCCGCCCTCTCCGGGCGGACCCACCAGGTGCTGACCGCGGTGGCACTGGCTACGGCGGGCGGTTGCGCGGTACGACTGGTGGCCACAGACGTGAGCTTCCGGGTATTAACCGCCGGGGAAATCAGCGATTATTGGGCCACAGGGGAACCCTGCGACAAGGCGGGTGCCTATGGTATTCAGGGCATCGCCGGAAAATTCGTGCGGCGAATCGATGGCAGCTACACCGGCGTGGTGGGCCTGCCGCTCATGGAAACGGATCTGCTGCTGCAAACCTCTGCTTAGGCAGCACAAGGCGAGATTATGTCGACAGAACTACTGATAAACGTCACCCCCTCCGAGACGCGGGTGGCGTTGGTTGACCATGGCATGTTGCAGGAAGTGCATATCGAGCGCCAGGCCAAGCGCGGCCTGGTCGGCAACATCTACAAGGGCAAGATCAGCCGGGTGCTGCCCGGCATGCAGGCCGCCTTCGTCGACATCGGCATGGACAAGGCGGCCTTTCTGCATGCCTCGGACATAGTGCCGCATACCGAGTGTGTGGATGTGCGCGAGAAGGAGCACTTTCAGGCCGGCAACATCGCCGAGCTGGTGCGTCAGGGCCAGGACATCATGGTGCAGGTGGTGAAGGACCCGATGGGAACCAAGGGGGCGCGCCTGACCACCGATATCACGCTGCCTTCCCGTTATCTGGTCTTCATGCCCGGCAGCGCCCATGTGGGTGTTTCCCAGCGCATCGACAGCGAGGTGGAGCGCGAGCGGCTGAAGAGCATAGTGTTGCGCCACGTGGATGAGCTGGGTGGCTTCATCATCCGCACCGCCGCCGAGGGGGTGGGCGAGAAGGAGCTGGAGCAGGATACCGTCTTTCTCAAGCGCCTGTGGCGCAAGGTGCTGGAGCGGCGCCAGAAGTATAAATCCTGCCGCGTCCTGTACGAGGATCTGACCCTCGCCTTTCGCATCCTGCGCGATTTCGTCGGTGCCGAGCTGGACCGCATCCGGGTCGACTCCCGGCAGACCTACGAGCAGCTGAAGCTGTTCACCGAGGAGTTCGTGCCCGAACTGGCCGGCAAGCTGGAATATTACTCCGGCGAATCTCCCATCTTTGATCTCTACGATGTGGAGAACGAGATACAGCGCGCCCTGGAGCGCAAGGTGGAGCTCAAGTCCGGCGGCTACCTCATCATCGACCAGACCGAAGCCATGACCACGGTGGACATCAATACCGGCGCCTTCGTCGGCCACCGCAATCTGGAAGAGACCATCTTCAACACCAATGTCGAGGCCACCGCCGCCATTGCCCGCCAGCTGCGGCTGCGCAACCTGGGTGGCATCATCATCATCGATTTCATCGACATGCAGTCGGAGGACCATCGCCGCCGGGTGCTGCAGAGCCTGGAGCAGGCGCTGGCCAAGGACAGGGCCAAGACCAGTGTCAACGGCTTCTCGCAACTGGGGCTGGTGGAGATGACCCGCAAGCGCACCCGCGAGAGCCTGGAGCATGTGCTCTGCTCCGAGTGCCCGGAGTGCAAGGGGCGGGGGCGGGTCAAGACGGTGGAGTCGGTCTGTTTCGAGGTCCTGCGCGAGGTGTTGCGGGTCAATCGGGCCTACGACGCGGATCAGTTCGTGGTCTACGCTGCCCTGGCGGTGGCGGAGGCGCTGCATGTGGAGGAGTCCCACAGCCTGGCCGAACTGGAGGTGTTTATCGGCAAGCAGGTCAAGGTGCATGCCGAACCGCTGTATAGCCAGGAACAGTTTGATGTGGTGATGATGTAATTGATCTATCGCGCCCTCTCCCGGCTCTGGCTGCTGTTGGGCCTGTTGCTGCTGTTGCTGGCCCTGCTGATCTCGGTGGTGCGTTTCGGCATTCCCCAGCTGCAGGTCCAGCGTCAGGCGCTGCTTGACTGGGTCTGGAGTGCGCCGGATCTCGATTCCAAAGTAGCCAGTCTGAGTGCCGGCTGGACCCGCGACGGCCCCACGCTGCGCCTCAAGGGGTTGCAGCTGGCCGACCGCTCGGGGACCCAAACCTGGAGCCTGGCGGTGACGGAGGCGCGCCTGCATCTGGATCTGTGGCAGAGCCTGCGCCGCCGGCAGTGGGTGCTGGGGGAGTTGCAGTTTCAGGGATTGCAGCTGGCGCTGCCGGCCGCCTGGCTGACCGAGATCGACGATGAGGCGCCGGCGACCGACTGGCAGCCGCTGGCGCGGCTGTTTCTCGGCAGCCTGCGGGAATTCGAGCTGCGCGACAGCCGGGTGAGCCTGCTCAGCGGCCTGGGCGAGGTCGGCCGGCTGCGGATCGAGCGGTTGCGCTGGCGCAACCAGGGCCAGCGCCATCAGGGCGAGGGGCGCGCCTTTTTGTCCCACCAGGCGGTCAGCAATGCCATCCGCCTGGTCATCGATCTGCAGGGGCCGGCGGATCAGCCCGAACAGCTGGCCGGGCAGATCTACCTGGCCAGCCAAGAGGATGACGAGGCGGCGCTCGGCGCCCTCACCGGGGGAGCTCCCGACAGCCTGCATGGCCGGCTCGGCTTCGAGCTCTGGCTGGAGCGACGGCAGCAGGCCTGGCAGCTGGCCCTGTTGCGCCTTGGCCACAACAAGCTCAGCTGGCAGGCAGGCGCACAGGCCCACAGCGTCGAGCTGGGCGGCGGCCAGCTGCAATGGCTGCGCCAGCCCACCGGCTGGCAGCTGGCCACCCATGGCTTGCGGGTGCGCCGTGATCAGGCCCCCTGGCGCGACTGGTCGGCACAGCTGGATCAGCAGCAGGGGCGCCTCTCCGGACGCATGGACACGGTGGAGTTGGGTGAGTTGACGCCCATACTGGCGTTGCTGGCGCCGCCCGATACCCGCTGGGGCGAGGCGCTACGCACCCTGGCGCCGCGCGGGCAGCTGCGCGAGCTGGGTTTCAGCCGCGCGCCGGACTCGCAGGCCTGGCAGGTGACGGGTCAGCTGAGCGGGCTGGCCCTGGAGCGCTGGCAGATGCTCCCGCGTGTGCGGGGGCTGAATGGCCAGTTCAGCCTGGGAGCGGAGCGGGGGCAGCTGGAGCTGCAACTGGGCAAGGGGCCCCTCGATTTTGGCCCCTACTTTCCCAAGCCGCTGCAGGTCAATGCGCTGACGGCGACCTTCGGTTGGCAGCGAGCGGGGGACAACTGGCAGATTGATGGCCATGCCGTCAGCCTGGAAACCCCGGATCTGGCCGCGCGCTCCAACTTTCGTCTGGCCCTGCCCGGGGCAGCCAGCCCGCAACTGGATCTCTACGCCGAGGTGGATCTGCAGCGGGCCGCCGAGGCCTACCGTTACTTCCCCCGGCTGGCCATGGGGCAGGGGCTGACCGATTACCTGACCCGCGCCCTGCAGGGAGGCACCGCCGAGCAGGCCAAGATCCTCTGGCACGGCGCGCTGGCCGATTTCCCCTATCGGCATGGCGAAGGCATCTTCCAGGCCTGGGTCCCCCTGCGTCAGAGCCGCTTCCAGTTCGATCCTGGCTGGCAGCCCCTGCACGACATGAGCCTGGATCTGCTGTTCGAGAACGACCGCCTGGACATGCGCAGCACGGCCGCCCGTCTGGGACAGGCCAGCGCCTCCCGCATTCATGCCTATTTTCCCACCCTGGCCAGGGGGGCGCACCTGCATGTCGACGCCGAGGTGGCCGGCGAGGGAGAGGCGGTGAGCCACTATTTGATAGCATCGCCGCTGGCCTCCTCGGTGGGGGCGGCGCTGACCGCCATCAAGGTGGAGGATCCCCTGACCGGTACGCTCAAGCTGGACATTCCGCTGGATGGCAGCGGGGTCAAGGTGAATGGACAGGTCAACTTTCCGAACAACCGGGTGACGGTGCAGGCACTGGGGTTGCCGCTGACCCGGGTACGGGGCCAGCTCGAGTTTGACGAGAACCAGACCCGTTTCGACAGGTTGCAGGCCGAGCTGTGGCAGCAACCGCTGAGCCTGGATTACCAGGGGCGCAAGCGGGGCGAGGAGTATGCCGTCGACATCGGCTTGACCGGCCGCTGGCAGAGCCGGCGCGCCACCCATCTGCCGCCGGTGTTGCAGCAGTCGCTGCAGGGGCAGGCCCGCTGGGGTGGCCAGCTGGCCCTGGCGCTCAAGCCGGGTGGCCAGTACAGCTACCAGGCCAGCCTGCAGAGCGATCTCAAGGGGCTGGCGCTGGCGCTGCCCCAACCCTATGGCAAGCGGGCCTCTGCGGCCTGGCCGCTCAGGCTGAGCCTGAATGGCAACCAGGCCAATGCCCGTGTGCAGGGCAACCTGAACAAGGCGTTGCAGCTGCAGGCCGAGTGGCAACCTGCCACCGGTCGTTTCAGCCGTTTCTGGCTGGTCACCCCGGGCCAGCCGCGGCCGCAGACCCCCCTGGCGGTGGATCTGCAGCTGGCCCAGGCGGACGCTGGTGGCTGGGTGCAGTGGTTGAGCGATCTGGAGCGTGCCGCGCCGCTGGCGTCGGCGGGGAGTCTCCTGCCCGCGCCCGGGCGCCTGAGTGCCCGGGTGGGTCAGTTGACGCTGGCCGGTCAGACCTGGCAGCAGGCAAACCTGGCGCTGGCCGCCGTGGCCGGGGGGCAGAGGCTGACCTTCAGCAGCGAGGAAACCCGCGGTCACCTGAGCCTGCCGGCCAACCCCGGACAGCCGAAGCGACTGCATTTCGAGCGCCTGACGCTGCAGCCCGGCAGCGTGCCGCGCGAGCCACTGCCCCTGGCGCAGCAGCGTGAGTGGTTGGGCAAACTGCCCTGGCTGCAGGTGGAGTGCCTGGCGTGTCGTTATGGTGACTACAACCTGGGGCGTCTTTCCGGCGAGCTCAAGCCCGAGTCGGGGGGCGCGCGAGTCCGGGATCTGCGCTGGCAGCTGGCCGAGTCGGAGTTCAAGGGCGAGGCCAGCTGGCGGCTGGAGGCCGGTCGCCCCTACAGCCGGGTGCAGGGGCAGCTGCATAGCCCCAACAGCGAGCAGTTGCTGCGCCAGCTGGGCTTCGAGCCCGGCATCCTCGGCATGCCGGCGGATCTGGACCTGGAGCTTGGCTGGCGGGGGGCGCCCCATCAGCCGGATCTGCCGAGTCTGCAGGGGCAGCTCCAGCTCAAGACCGAGCAGGGGGTGCTGCGCGAGGTGAGTAGCCCGGGGGCCCGCCTGCTGTCGGTCTTGTCGCTGGGCTCCCTCATCAAGCGGCTGAGTCTTGATTTTCGCGATCTGTTCAGCGAGGGGCTCTTTTTCGAGGGCATGAGCCTGAGCGGCCGCATCCGCAATGGCCGGCTCAGCAGCGACGACTTCCTGCTGCAGAGCGGCGCCGGTGACATGCGCGGCCATGGCACCGTGGATCTGCCCCGCTGGCAGCTCGACTATCGCTTCAACTTCGTGCCGCGGCTGACCAGCAGCCTGTCGGTGGCCGCCGCCTTTGCCTTGACCCCCATCACCGGGGTCTACGTGCTGGCACTTTCCAAGCTGCTGGAGCCGGTGATCGATGTCATCACCCAGGTCAATTATCAGGTCAAGGGTGACATCGACAACCCGCAGATCACCGAGGTGGGACGCGAGCAGGGACGCCTGCCGCTCTCCTGGAAGGCACTGAGGGCTCCGCGATGATACTGGCCGCATTGCAACTCAACTCGGGCCCCCTCTGGGCGCGCAATCGGGCCCAGATCGCCGCCTGGCTGGCACGTCTGCCCCCCGAGCGCCCCTGTCTGGTGCTGTTGCCGGAAAATTTTGCCTGCTTTGGTGGCAGCGGCGATTATCAGCAGCTGGCCGAGCCCCTGGGGCAGGGGGCCATACAGCGTCAGCTGGCGGCCTGGGCCCGGGAGCACGGCATCTGGCTGGTGGCCGGCTCCCTGCCGACCCGGGTGGCGGGCGAGCAGCGGGTACACACCACCGCCCTGGTCTACGATGATGAGGGCCGGTTGTGCGGTCACTACCACAAGCTGCATCTGTTCGATGTGGAGGTGGAGGATGCCCATGGCCGCTACCGGGAGTCGGACAGCTTTCTTCCCGGGCGGGATTATTGCGTGGTGCCGTCACCCTTTGGTGGGTTGGGGCTCTCCATCTGCTATGATGTGCGCTTCCCCGAGCTGTACCGCACCCTGCGCCAGGCGGGGGCCGATGTGCTGCTGGTCCCGGCGGCCTTCACCCGGATCACCGGGCAGGCCCACTGGCGGCCACTGCTGCAGGCGCGGGCCATCGAGAACCAGTGCTACCTGGTGGCGGCCAACCAGTGGGGCCGCCACGCTCCCCAGCGGGAAACCTGGGGTCACTCGCTGATCCTGGATCCCTGGGGTGAGCCGTTGGCGGAGCAGGCTGAGGGCATCGGCCTGCTGCATGCCCGCCTGGATGTGCAACGATTGACCACCATACGAAGCCGGATGCCGGTGCTATCCCACGCCAGAATGACGTCCGGCTGGAAAAAGGAAGAGTGATGCTGCTGAACCAAGTGACCGCAAGTCTGCTGACCCCCCACGAGCTGGACTCTGAGCGACTGACCCACCTGCTGGGCCAGCTGATGTCCCACCGCGTGGATTTCGGCGACTTCTATTTCCAGAGCAGCATCCATGAGTCCTGGGTGCTGGAAGATGGCATCGTCAAGGATGGCAGCTACAACATCGATCAGGGGGTCGGGGTGCGGGCCGTCAGTGGCGACAAGACCGGTTTTGCCTATTCCGACGAGCTGAGCCCCCATGCCCTGCACCAGGCGGTCATCGCCGCCCGTGGCATTGCCGACAGCGGTGGCGAGGGGCGGGTGCGCATCTGGCAACCGGCGACGCCGGTGCCGCGCTATTTGGCTCAGGATCCGCTCTCCAGTCTCCCCAGGCAGCAGAAGATCCAGCTGCTGGAGGAGATGGATCGTTTTGCCCGGCAGCTGGATCCGGCCATCACCCAGGTGATGGCCTCGCTGTCCGGCGTCTACGAGGAGGTGCTGGTCGCGGGCACCGATGGCACCCTGGTGGCCGACGTGCGGCCGCTGGTGCGCCTCAACTGCACCGTGCTTGCCGAGCGCAATGGGCGCCGCGAGCGGGGCAGCGCCGGTGGCGGCGGCCGCTGCGGTTACGACTACTTCTTCGAGCCGGCGGGGGAGACGACCCGGGCGCTGGGCTATGTGCGCGAGGCGGTGCGCATGGCGCTGGTGAATCTCGAGGCCGTGGAGGCGCCCGCCGGCAGCATGCCGGTGGTGCTGGGTCCGGGCTGGCCCGGCGTGCTGCTGCACGAGGCGGTGGGGCATGGCCTGGAGGGCGACTTCAACCGCAAGGGCTCCTCGGCCTTTGCCGGCCGGATCGGTCAGAAGGTGGCCTCGGAGCACTGCACCGTGGTGGACGACGGCACCCTGGCGGGGCGCCGCGGCTCGGTCTCCATCGACGATGAAGGCACGCCGGGTCAGTACAACGTGCTGATCGAGAAGGGCATCCTCAAAGGGTACCTGCAGGACAAGCTGAATGCCCGTCTGATGGGGGTGGCGCCGACCGGCAATGGCCGTCGCGAATCCTATGCCCACCTGCCGATGCCGCGCATGACCAACACCTATCTGCTGGCCGGCGAGCACGAGCCCGAGGCCATCATCGCCTCGGTGAAGCGGGGCATCTATGCGCCCAATTTCGGCGGCGGTCAGGTGGATATCACCTCCGGCAAGTTTGTCTTTTCCGCCTCCGAGGCCTATCTCATCGAGGACGGGCGCATCACGGCCCCCATAAAGGGAGCCACCCTCATCGGCAACGGCCCCGAGGCCATGCAGCAGGTCTCCATGGTGGGCAACGATCTGGCGCTGGATGCCGGGGTCGGCGTCTGCGGCAAGGAGGGGCAGAGCGTGCCGGTGGGCGTGGGGCAACCGACCCTGAAGCTGGATGCGCTGACGGTGGGCGGCACCCGCTGAGCCGGGCTGCCAACGCCGGATAGCAGACAGGGAGCCATGGCTCCCTGTCTGCTATCCGGGCCGGATCGCGGCTCAGAGGCGGGATTCGATCTCGCCGCGCAGGTACTGGAACAGCTCGCGAAAGGCGGCCGGCGGCCGGTTATCCTGGCGCTCCTTGCGCGCCTGACGGATCAACTGGCGCAGCTTCTGGCGGTCCAGTTCATGAAACTGGCCCAGCAGCTCATTGATGGCGCTGTCGCCCTCTTCGATCAGCCGCTCGCGCCACTGCTCCAGCTTGTGCAGGCGGACATTGCTGCCCTGATGACGGCTGCGGATCTCGTCCATCGCCTTCTCAATGTCACCGATCTCGCGGCTGCGCATCAGGCGGCCGATGAATTGCAGGTGCCGCCGCAGGGCCTCGCGCTTGCCCTGCAGGCGGTGGCCGAGGTCGATGGCATCCTGCAGCTCTTCATCCAGGGGCACCTTGGCCAGCTCGGTCGGCTTCAGGTTGACCAGCTCCTCGCCCAAGCGTTGCAGGGCTTCCGACTCCCGCTTCATCTGGCTCTTGCTGACGTAATCCTCATCCCACTCGTCGTGATCGTGGGCATCATCAAAGGTATGGCTCATGCTGTACTCTGGCTCGATTGATCTCGTTATATGGTACCAGCTTCTCCCGCTGATTGCCGCGGTATGATAGGCTGGCGGCCAACGTGACGGAGACAAGACAGGCCATGAATCTTCAGCAACAGATCCGCCAGGAACAGTCGCAACTGGAGCAGGTGGTGGGCGAGGCCCTGCAGATTGCTCGCCAGCTCGGCGCCGACAGTGCCGAGGTGTCCATCAGCAAGCAGACCGGCCTGGCCGTCAACACCCGGGGCGGCGAGGTGGAAAACATCGAGTTCAACAAGGATGGCGCCCTGGGGATTGCCGTCTACCGCCAGGGCTGCAAGGGCTCGGCTTCCACCACGGATCTGGGGCCGGCGGCGTTGCGCCGCTGCATCGAGGCGGCGCTCGAGATCGCCCGTCACACGACGGCCGATCCCTGCGCCGGGCTGGCGGATCCCGAGTGGCTGGCCTGGGACGCGCCGGAGCTGGATCTGCTGCATCCGCTGGCGCTGACCCCCGAGTTCGGCATCGAGCTGGCGCGCCGCTGCGAGCAGCATGCGCTGGGCCAGGATGGGCGCATCAAGCACTCCGATGGCGCCAGCTTCAACAGCCATCATGGCATCAAGGTGTATGGCAACAGCCACGGCTTCGTCAAGGGCTATGCGGGCACTCGCCACGCCTTAAGCTGCGTGCTCATCGGTGAGCAGGATGGCGACATGCAGCGCGACTACAGCTACTCTTCGTGCCGTGACCTGGCCGATCTCTGGAGTCCGGAGCGCATCGCCGATGAGGCGGTCAGCCGCACCGTCTCCCGGCTGGGGGCGCGCAAGATAGGCACCATGAGCGTGCCGGTGCTGTTCGATCCGGATAGCGCCAGTGGCCTGTTCGGACACCTGGTCTCCGCCATCAGCGGTGGCAACCTGTACCGCAAGTCCTCCTTCCTGCTGGATGCACTGGGCGAGCAGATCTTCCCCGACTGGCTGACCATCGACGAGCACGCCCACCGGCTCAAGGGGCTGGCCAGTGCCCCCTTCGATGCCGAGGGGGTGCGCACCCGGGATGCCGCCATCATCGCCGATGGCCGCCTGCAGACTTACCTGCTCAGCACCTATTCGGCCCGCAAGCTGGGGCTGGCCTCTACCGGGCATGCCGGTGGTATCCATAACTGGCAGGTGCGCGGTCGTGGCGAGAGCCAGGCCGAGCTGCTGCGCCAGCTGGGCACCGGCCTGCTGGTGACCGAGTTGATGGGGCAGGGGGTGAACGTGGTCACCGGTGACTATTCGCGCGGTGCGGCTGGGTTCTGGGTAGAAAACGGTGAAATTGCCTATCCGGTGCAGGAAGTGACCCTGGCCGGCAACCTGAAAGAGATGTTCCGCAATCTGGTGGCGGTGGGAGACGACTGGGATGCGCGCTCCAGCCTGCGCAGCGGTTCGTTGCTGCTCGAGGGCATGAAGCTGGCCGGCAGCTGAGTCTGTCGAACGGGGCGGTCAGCATGATCGCCCCTTGCCGCTATTCCGCCTCGTCGAAGCGGGTCGCCACCAGGTGTTCCAGCGCGGTCATCAACGGGCCCGCATCCTCTCCTTCGCAGATCACCTTGAGGGTCTCGCCCTCTGCGGCCTCCAGCATCAGCAATCCCATCACCGAATCGGCACTGGCCTGCTTCTCGCCGTTGCAGACGGTGACCGTGGCCTGAAAGCTGGCCGTCAGTTGCACCAGCTTGATGGCGGCCCGGGCATGCAGTCCCAGCTTGTTGATGATGGGCAACCTCTTCTCAACGCGGGGCATGGGACTTCTCCAGGGTACGATGGCGCAGCTGCACGTTCTTGCCGGCGGCAACAAAGTGCTCGGCCAGCTGTTCGGCGAGAAAGACCGAGCGGTGCTGGCCGCCGGTGCAGCCGATGGCGATGGTCACATAGCTGCGGTTGTTGCGCTCCAGCAGCGGCAGCCAGTTGCCGATGAGGGTACCCAGCTGCAGGCCGTATTGGATCACGTCGGGCTGGTTCATCAGGTAGCGCTTCACCGGCTCATCCCGGCCGGTCAGTGGCTTGAGTTCCGGCACCCAGTGAGGATTGGGCAGGAAGCGGGCGTCGAAGACGAAGTCGGCATCCTTGGGCAGACCATGCTTGAAGCCGAAGGACTCGAATATCAGCACCAGCTCGTTTTCCCGCTTGCCCAGTACCCGTTCGCGGATCTGTTCGCTGAGTTCATGGATGCTGAGGTGGCTGGTGTCGATGCGCAGATCCGCGCCGGCGCTCAGCGGCGCCAGCAGCGCGGTTTCCTGTTGAATGGCCTGCTCCAGGGTCAGCTGCTGCCGTGAGAGCGGATGCCGGCGGCGGGTCTCGCTGTAGCGGCGGATCAGGGTGGCATTGTCGGCGTCGATGAACAGGCTGGAGAACTCCAGATCCGAAGCCTGGCGCAGCAGCCCCAGCAGGTTGTCCAGCTGATTGCTGTGTTCGGGCAGGTTGCGCACGTCTATGCTGACGGCCACCTGCTCCGACTTGCCCCGCAGCTCGCGTACCAGGTCGGCCAGCAGCGAGACCGGCAGGTTGTCGACGCAGTAGTAGCCGAGATCTTCGAGCACGCGCAGGGCGATGGTCTTGCCAGAGCCGGAGCGGCCACTGACGACGATGAGTTTCATACCTGACCTCAGGGGGCTATCAGCAGTGCATAGAGTTCGTCATCGCTCTCGGCCAGACGCAGTTGCCGGCACAGACTCTTGTCACTGAGGCGCTTGGCGATGAGGGCGAGGGTTTTCAGGTGCTGCTTGCACTCGCTTTCGGGCACGAAGAGCGCAAACAGCAGATCGACGGGTTGGTTATCGATGGCATCGAAGGGAATGGGGGTTTCCAGGGTGAGCATGACGGCGGTGGCCCGATGGCCGTCGGGAATGCGGCCATGGGGCAGGGCGATGGCGCCACCGATGCCGGTGGTGCCCAGCTTCTCGCGCGCCAGCAGACGCTCGAACAGATCCTGGCTCTCCATGCCGATGCGCTGGGCGCCCAGTTCGCTGATGATCTCGATGGCGCGTTTCTTGCTCGTACAGGGGACTGCACTGCGGGTGCAGTCCCTGCTTAACAGTTCTTCAATCAACATGATTATTTGCTGGTCATCTTTTCTTTGTACTTGATGATTTGACGGTCCAGCTTGTCCATCAGGGCATCAATGGCGGCATACATGTCGGCAGCCTGAGCGTTGGCAAAGATCTCGCCACCATTGACGTTGAGTTTGGCTTCGGCAATCTGGTTCAGTTTTTCAACATTCAGGATGACCTGCACATTGTTGATCTGTTCGAAGTGGCGCTCCAGTTTGGCAAACTTGGTGTTCACGTAATCACGCAGGGGCGGGGTGAGTTCGACATGGTGACCTGACAGGTTGATTTGCATAACGTCTTCCTTCTTGTTGGGACTACAGCAGGCGTTTGCGCTGACTGGATGGAGGAATCGATAGCGATTCGCGGTACTTGGCGATGGTCCGGCGAGCCACCATGATACCTTGCTCGGTGAGCAAATCCGCGATCTTGCTATCGCTTAGGGGTTTTGCCGGATTCTCCGCCGCCACCAGCTTCTTGATCAGGGCGCGAATGGCGGTGGAGGAACACTCCCCTCCACTATCAGTATTGACGTGGCTGGAGAAAAAGTATTTGAGTTCGAAGATACCGCGGGGAGTATGCATGAATTTCTGGGTGGTGACCCGGGAGATGGTGGACTCGTGCATCTCCACCGCCTCGGCCACATCGTTCAGCACCATGGGCTTCATGGCTTCATCACCCAGCTCGAAAAAATCCTGTTGCTGCTGGACGATGCAGGTCGCCACCTTGAGCAGGGTCTCGTTGCGGCTCTCCAGGCTCTTGATGAACCATTTGGCTTCCTGCAGGTGGGAGCGGATGAACTGGCTGTCGCTGCTGTTGCGGACATTGCGCGCCATGGAGGCATAGGTTTCGTTGATGCGGACCTTGGGCATGGCATCCGGGTTCAGCTCCACCACCCAGCTGCCATTTTTCTTGCTGACCGCCACGTCGGGGATCACATAGGCGGAATCGGTTGGCATCACCCGGCTGCCCGGCCTCGGCTCCAGTTGCTGGATCAGATCCAGTACCTCCTTGAGCTCGGACTCCTTGAGCAGCATCTTGCGCGCCAGGTTGCGGTAGTCCCGCGCCGCCAGCAAATCCATGTGCAGCCGGATCAGCTCCTTGGCCTCATTCAGCCAGGGGCTGTCGGCGGCATAGTGGTTGAGCTGGATGAGCAGGCACTCCTGGACCGAGCGGGCCGCCACGCCCAGGGGATCGAAGTGTTGCACCCGCTTGAGCACCGCTTCCACTTCGTCCAGCTCGACCTCGTGCTCGTCATCCGCGACCGCCAGGCGAATGTCCTCCAGCGCCACGGTGAGGTAACCGGAGTCATCGATGGCATCGATGATGGCGAGGGCGATGGCGCCATCCACCTCGCTGAAGGGGGTGAGCTGCATCTGCCAGAGCAGGTAATCCTGCAGGCTTTCGGTGGTTTCTCCCTGGTAGACGGATTCATCGTCATTGAAGGGGCCGGCGGCCTGGGAGGTGCCGGCGGTGTAGAGCTCATCCCAGGTGGTGTCCATGGGCAGCTCGTCGGGCATGTTCTCCTGGGTGACCGCCTCGCTGGTCTCCTGCTGGCTGCTGTCGAGTTCGTCGCTAACCTCGGGCGTGCTGATGCTGTCGTTGTCCTCCTGCTCCAGCAGCGGGTTGGCGTCGATGGCCATCTGGATTTCCTGTTGCAGTTCCAGATTGGACAATTGCAGCAGACGAATCGCTTGTTGTAATTGTGGCGTCATGGCCAGCTGTTGGCCCATGCGCAACTGTAGAGTCGGCTTCATCTGCTTCTATCTTTCCTTGTCGTTGCGGCATGCCGGGGAAACGGAGGGTTTGAGCTCAAAGCGTGAATCCCTCGCCAAGGTAAACCTGCTTCACCTGGGCGTTGGCCAGCACCTCGGCGGGGCTGCCTTCGGCGATCAGTTGCCCATGGCTCACAATATAGGCTTTTTCGCAGACATCCAGCGTTTCGCGGACGTTATGGTCGGTGATCAACACGCCCAGCCCGCGCTCCCGCAGGTGCTGGATGATGCGTTTGATGTCGATGACCGAAATGGGATCCACACCGGCAAAGGGTTCATCCAGCAGGATGAAGCGCGGCTCGGCGGCCAGTGCCCGGGCGATCTCCACCCGCCGCCGCTCGCCACCGGAGAGGCTCATGCCGCTGTTGCCGCGGATATGTTCGATGTGGAATTCGGCCAGCAGCGCTTCCATCTTCTCGAGGCGCTGGGCGCGGCTCAGCTCGGGGCGCAGCTCCAGCACCCCCATCAGGTTCTGCTCCACCGTCAGACGCCGGAAGATGGAAGCCTCCTGGGGCAGGTAACCGATGCCGCTGCGGGCGCGCTGATGCATGGGCATCAGGGTGATGTCCTGGCTGTCGATGCTGACGCTGCCGCCATCCTGGGGCACCAGGCCGACTATCATGTAGAAGGAGGTGGTCTTGCCGGCGCCGTTCGGGCCCAGAAGCCCCACCACCTGGCCGGTGGCCACCTGCAGGGAGACATCCCGCACCACCTGGCGCCCCTTGTAGCTCTTCCTCAGGCCGCTGGCCTTCAGCAATGCCATATCACTCTTCCTTTGCCGGTTGCTTGGCCGCATCGATCTGCTGGGGCAGGAAGATGGTCTTGACCCGGGAGCTGCCGCCCGAACTTTCGGCGATGATCTGCTGTTTTTCGATGTCGTAGCGGATGCGATCGCCGCTGACTCGGCTGTCTTCCTGCCTCACTTCGGCATTGCGGCTCAGGATCACCAGGCGCTCCTTGAGCTGGTAACGCAGTTCATTGGCCTCGGCATGCACCGGCTTGCCATTGTCCAGGATCTGGAAGAAGGTGGCCGGCCGGCCATGGGCGATCATCTCTTCCGCACCGCGCTCGCCATGACGGATCACCTCGACCTTGTCGGCCTGGATACGAATGCTGCCCTGGGTGATGATCACGTCTTCGGAGAAGGTGACCCGGTTGGCGTTGAGCTCGGCCAGCTGGCGCACCGAATTCACCTCCACCGGCTGCTGATAATCGGACTCCTTGGCCCGGGCCGGCTGGGTCAGCAGCAGCAACGCGAGCAGGGGGCTAATCGCGGTTAAAATAGGTCGCATGGCTGTTTTCCAAAAGTTCATAACGATTCTTGTCGAGTTGACCGCGTAGTCCGACCCCCTCGATGTGGAAACCCGGACCGTGGATGTCGAGTTTCTGCGGGCTGCGGATCTGCTGATTGCTCAGATCCAGCTCGAGGTAGGAGGTGGTCAGCCGGTCAACCCGGGTGTCGGGACTGAGGTTCTTGATCTGCACCTCGTCGCGCATGATGGCATTGTCATCCCGGTTGATGATGCCGGTGCGGGCGCTCAGGCGCCAGGTCGGCTTGCCGCTCTCATCGTGGGTGATGATGACCGGCCGGGTCAGCTCGGCCATGTCCAGCGGCTCATAATACTCGGTATGCTCGGCAAACACCTCCTCGGTGATGCGTCCCGCCTGATTGTAGCGCACGCTGGTCAGTCCCTTGGCGGTGAAGGTCGGCTGGAAGATCTCGTCCGGCGGCGCGTCCGGCAGCCTGAGGCTGTCATCGAACCAGCGCCAGATCAGCAGCGACAGCAAAAACAGACATCCGATCGCCAGGGTCTGCCGGTTCATACCGAGGTGCCCCTGGCCTGTTCCAGTTCGCCTCTGGCCTGCAGCAGCAGATCGCAGACCTCGCGCACGGCGCCCTCACCGCCCCGGGTGCGTGTCACCAGCAGGGCCTGCTGCTTCACCAGCGGGTGGGCGTCGGCGACCGCCACGCCCAGACCGCAGGCGAGCATCACCGGCAGATCGATGACATCATCGCCGATATAGGCGGCCTGCTCGGGGGTCAGCTGCAGGTGGGCCAGCAGGCTTTCGAAGGCCGGCCGTTTGTCGCCCTGGCCCTGGAAGACATGGCGTACACCAAGCGCCTGCATGCGCTCGCTGACGATGCGCGAAGTGCGGCCGGTGATCACCGCCACCTCGAGGCCGGCATTGAGTAGCGCCTTGATGCCGAAACCATCTTTGGTATGAAAGGTTTTCAGCTCTTCGCCCTGATTGCCCAGGTAGATCTTGCCGTCTGACAGCACACCATCCACATCGCAGACCAGCAGACGGATGCCGGCAGCGCGCTGGAACAGCGCCCCGGCCACCGGGCCGTAGGGGGTGGTCACGTTATCGTTCATATGACTCCGGATTTCAGCACATCGTGCATGTTGAAGGCGCCGAGGGGGCGCTGTTCGGCGTCCACCACGACCAGGCCGTTGATCTTCCTGCTCTGCATCAGATGCACCGATTCGGCGGCCAGCATCTCGGGCGGCACCGTGATGCAGTGGGGGGTCATGACCTGCGATATGGGCGTGAGATGCACGTCCAGGCGCTGATCCAGGATGCGACGCAGATCGCCGTCGGTGAACAGGCCGGCCAGGGTGCCGTCGCTGTTCAGCACCGTCGTCATGCCCAGCCCCTTGCGGCTCATCTCCAGCAGCGCCTCGCTCACCGAGGCATCCCGCTCGACCCGGGGCAGCCGCGCGCCCTGGTGCATGATGTCGCTGTTGCGCAGCAGCAGCTTGCGCCCCAGGGCCCCGCCCGGGTGCGACATGGCGAAGTCCTGGGCCGTGAAGCCCCGGGCCTCCAGTAGCGCGACCGCCAGGGCATCGCCCATCGCCAGGCTGGCGGTGGTGCTGGCGGTGGGCGCCAGCCCCAGGGGACAAGCCTCCTGGGCGACGCGCACGCACAGGTGTACCTCGGCTTCGCGGGCCATGCTCGAATCCGGGTTGCCGGTGAGGCTGATGAGCGGCACGCCCCAGCGCTTGAGCACCGGCAGCAGCGCCAGTATTTCGTGACTCTCGCCGGAATAGGAGAGGGCAATGACCACATCCCGGGGGCCTATCATGCCGAGATCGCCGTGGCTGGCTTCGCCAGGATGCACGAAAAAGGCCGGGGTGCCGGTGCTGGCCAGGGAGGCCGCCAGCTTGCCGGCGATGTGGCCGGACTTGCCCATGCCCATGACGATGACCTTGCCGGAGCAGGCCAGCAGCAGGCGGCAGGCCAGATCGAAGCTTTCATCCAGGGCAGCCGACAGCCCTTCCAGGGCCTGTTTTTCAATCTCCAGCACTCGCCGGCCGACACTGCGGTAATCGAATTGCTCTGCCATGCTCCAGACTCCCCTATAAAAAGTCCGGGCGATTATATGAAACCTGGCCGTCAGATGCACCTGCACCGGCAGGCGGTGGTGCGCGCGGGCGCAGAAAGGCGGCAATTTGGTTCGAATCGAGTCCGCGCAGCGGTTGCGGTGGTGATCGGTGGCCATATACAATGCCCGCCTAAACGCAAACACGCGAGGAGCCTCGCTTGAGCGACGAATTAATCCGCATCTCGGATCTGAGTTTCAGTCACGGCGAGCGGCTGCTGTACGACAATATCAGCCTCGGCATCCCACGCGGCAAGATCACCGCCTTCATGGGACCCAGCGGCATTGGCAAGACCACCCTGCTGCGGCTCATCGGGGGGCAGCTGCGCCCGGACAAGGGGCGCATCGAGTTCGATGGCCACAACATTCCGGAGCTGTCGCGCAGCCAGCTCTATGCCCAGCGCAAGCGCATGAGCATGCTGTTCCAGAGCGGAGCCCTGTTCACCGGCATGTCGGTGTTCGACAATGTTGCCTACCCGCTGCGGGAACATACGCAGTTGCCGGAAGAGCTGCTGCGGGTGCTGGTGCTGATGAAGCTGGAGACGGTGGGACTGCGCGGCGCGGCCCAGCTGATGCCATCGGAGCTCTCCGGCGGCATGGCGCGGCGGGCAGCGCTGGCGCGGGCCATGGCCCTGGATCCGGAGTTGATCATGTATGATGAGCCCTTTGCCGGCCAGGATCCCATCACCATGGCGGTGCTGGTCAAGCTGATCCGCCAGCTGAATCAGGCCCTGGGCATCACGTCGGTGATCGTCTCCCATGATGTCACCGAGGTGATGAGCATTGCCGATCATGTCTACCTGATTGCCAACCGCCGCATCGTGGCCCAGGGGACCCCCCAGCAGCTGCGGGAAGAGGGCAACCCCGAGGTGGCCCAGTTCATCCAGGGATTGCCGGATGGGCCCGTGCCCTTCCATTATCCGGCCGCTGACTTGCTACAGGAACTCTGAATGCTGTTTGAGCGTATTGCACTGCTGGGCCGCCAGGGCCTGAAGGGGCTGCTGGCCATGGGGCGGGCCGGCATCATGCTGTTCCACGCCCTGGTTGGCCGCCCCGAACCGCGCAAGCACTTTCCACTGCTCATCCAGCAGCTGCACGTGGTCGGGGTGCAGTCGGTGCTGATCATCCTGGTCTCCGGCACCTTCATCGGCATGGTGCTGGGGCTGCAGGGGTACAATGTGCTGAAGGATTTTGGCGCCGAAGGCAGCCTGGGGCCGCTGGTGTCGCTGTCGCTGCTGCGCGAACTCGGCCCCGTGGTCACCGCGCTGTTGTTTGCCGGCCGTGCCGGCTCGGCGCTGACGGCGGAAATCGGCCTCATGAAGGCGACCGAGCAGCTCTCCAGCCTGGAGATGATGGCGGTGGATCCCCTGCGGCGCATCGTTGCCCCCCGCTTCTGGGCCGGCATCATCAGCCTGCCGCTGCTGGCGCTGATGTTCAGTCTGGTCGGCATCATGGGCGGCAAGCTGGTGGGGGTCGACTGGCTGGGCGTCGATGAGGGCGGCTTCTGGTCGGCCATGCAGGCGGCGGTGGAATGGGGCGAGGATGTGATGCAGGGGTTCACCAAGAGCGTCTTCTTTGCCCTGGTGGTGACCTGGATTGCCTTGTTCAACGGTTATGATGCCGAGCCTACCTCGGCCGGCATCAGCCAGGCCACCACCCGCACCGTGGTTCACTCCTCCCTGGCGGTTCTGGGGCTGGACTTTGTCATGACCGCAGTCATGTTTGGATGATATTTATGAAATTCAACAAGATAGAGTTTATGGTCGGTTGCTTCATGTTGGCCGGCATCCTGGCCGGCGTGATACTGGCCCTCAAGGTGGCCGGGCTCACGCTGGCGGCACCGGGTCAGTTTTATCCGCTGTATGCCAAGTTCGACAATGTCGGTGGCCTCAAGGTGCGTTCACCGGTGAAGATGGGCGGCGTGGTGATTGGCCGGGTGGCGGATATCCGCATCGACGAGCAGGGTTTCACGCCGGTGGTGGAGTTGCAGATTGAGAGCCGTTTCAATCAATTGCCCAATACCAGCACCGCCTCCATCCTGACTTCCGGGCTGCTCGGCGAGCAGTATATCGGCATCACGCCGGGGTTCATGGATGAGGAGATGGGCACCGAGCTGCTGCAGGCGGGCGCCCAGATTGAAGATACCAAGTCGG
This sequence comes from Aeromonadaceae bacterium, assembly GCA_041595355.1. Classification (GTDB taxonomy): domain Bacteria; phylum Pseudomonadota; class Gammaproteobacteria; order Enterobacterales; family Aeromonadaceae; genus JBFHKO01. The sequence goes on along the minus strand of JBFHKO010000002.1, from coordinate 15,867 downwards.
CGCTGGTGCTGGAGGATTTGATCGGCAAATTCCTCTACAGTCAGGCCAATGACAAATAAGCGATGAGGAATCATGCCATGTTGACATCCCTGAGCCGTCTCTGGGCCCTGTTGTTGTTGCTGGTCTGTGTCCAGCAACTGCAGGTTGCCCAGGCAGCCTACCCCAGCGATCCCTACCAGCTCATCGAACTGGCCGCCAACAAGACCTTCCAGCGGCTGAGCCGCGAGCAGGCGCGCATTCATCAACAGCCGGGCTATCTGCGCGAGATCATCCGCGTCGAACTGATGCCCTATGTGGATAATCGCTTCGCCGCCTACAAGGTGATCGGCAGCCAGATCAAAAACACCACGCCGGCCCAGCGCGAGCGCTTCGTGGCCGCCTTCACCGACTACATCATCAGCACCTATGCCGATGCCCTGGTCAAGTATGAGGAGCAGCGCATCCGGGTCGAGCCGGCCAAGCCACTCAACCAGAAGAAGGTGGTATCGGTCAGCGTGGCGGTGCTCAAGCCCGGCGCCCCCGACATCAATGTCATCTTCAAGTTGCGCCAGAACAGCAAGACCGGCGAATGGAAAGCCTTCGACATGGTGGCCGAGGGCATCAGCCTGTTGTCGGCCAAACAGACCGAGCTGGGGGGCCTCATTCGCCAGCAGGGTATAGACGCGGTCAGCCAGACGCTGGAAGAGCACAATCGCAAGCCGCTCCAGCTGCCGGGCAAGCGCTCATGAAGCTGGAGGGCGTCCTGGATGCACAGCGGGTCGCCGCCTGCTGGCCCGAACGGGAGGCGCTGTTTGCCGACAACCAGCTGGATCTGAGCGCGGTACAGAAGGTCGATTCCGCCGGCCTGGCCTTCCTGGTCAAGTGGGCCCAGGCCCGGCTGGCGGCCGGCGAGCGCCTGCAGCTGAGCGGCGCCGCCGATGCGGTCATCAATCTGGCCAACCTCTATGGTGTCGCCTCACTTTTCAATGTGATCCCGTCCCACTAATTCCGAGAATTCACCTATGCAACCAAACGAGATTGAGAGTATCCTGCGCGCTGCTTTGCCGCTGGATGAAGTGTATGTGCAGGGGGAGGCGGGTCACTTTCAGGTGATGGCCGTTTCCGTGTTGTTTGCCGACATGAGCCGGGTCAAGAAACAACAGACCGTCTATGCGCCACTGGCCGAGCATATCGCCAGCAACGCCATTCACGCGCTGAGCATCAAGGCGTTCACTCCCGAGGAGTGGCAACGCGAGAAAAAATTCCTCATGCCTTCTTGAACGAGCAGTATCCATGGACAAGTTTAGAATCACTGGCGGTTGTACCCTCCAGGGAGAGGTTTCCATTTCCGGCGCCAAGAATGCGGCGCTGCCCATCCTGTTCGGCAGCCTGCTGTGCGACGAGGCCATCCACCTCTCCAATGTGCCTCACCTCAAGGATGTGACCACCACCCTCAAACTGCTGGAGCTGTTGGGTGCCAGCGTCAAGAAAAATGGCGGTGTGACGGTGCTGAGCGGCGCCGTCAATAACCATGTGGCGCCCTATGAGCTGGTGAAGACCATGCGCGCCTCCATCCTGGCGCTGGGTCCGCTGGTGGCCCGCTTCGGCAAGGCGGATGTCTCGCTGCCTGGCGGTTGCGCCATCGGTGCGCGGCCGGTCAACCTGCATATCCATGGCCTGGAGCTGATGGGCGCCACCATCGTCGTCGAAGAGGGCTATATCAAGGCGCGGGTCGACGGTCGTCTCAAGGGGGCCCATATCCTGATGGACATGGTCTCGGTCACCGGCACCGAAAACCTGATGATGGCGGCCGTGCTGGCCGAGGGACGCACCGTGATCGAGAACGCGGCCCGGGAGCCGGAGGTGGTCGATCTGGCCCGCTTCCTCAATACCCTGGGAGCTCGCATTCAGGGCGCTGGCAGCGACACCCTGATCATCGACGGGGTCGAGGCCCTGCACGGTGGTGAGTACCGGGTGCAGCCGGACCGCATCGAGACGGGCACCTTCCTGGTGGGCGCCGCCATCTCCGGTGGCTGTGTCACCTGCCGCAACACCGATCCCTCCCTGTTGGAAGCGGTGCTGGTCAAGCTGGAAGAGGCCGGTGCCCTGGTCGAGAAGGGAGAGGACTGGATACGCCTGGACATGCGCAACCGGACCCTCAAGCCGGTGAGCATCACCACGGCGCCCTATCCGGCCTTTCCCACCGACATGCAGGCCCAGTTCACCGTGCTCAATGCCCTGGCCAAGGGAACCGGCATGGTCACCGAGACCATCTTCGAGAACCGCTTCATGCATGTGCCCGAGCTGGTGCGCATGGGCGCCGACATCGAACTGCAGGGCAATACGGCCATCTGCCGCGATACCCAGCAGCTGAGCGGGGCCCAGGTGATGGCCACCGATTTGCGCGCGTCGGCCAGCCTGGTGCTGGCCGGTTTCGTCGCCGAGGGGGAGACGCTGGTGGATCGCATCTACCACATCGACCGCGGCTACGAGGGGATCGAAGAAAAGCTGCGCGGCCTTGGCGGTCGTATCGAGCGCATCCCTGGCGAGCCCATCTGAATCGGCTCGGTGCCTGTCTGAAAAAAAGCCCTGACTCGTTCAGGGCTTTTTGTTGGCGGTTTGGCGGGCCGGGGCTGGCTCAGGGGGTGTGTTCGAACAGCTCCAGCACGGCATCGTGCAGCTCGTCGATATCGGTGACCGCCGTCGGGGTGATAAAGATGGTGTCGTCACCGGCAATGGTGCCGAGTATGCCCTCCGCCTTGCCCAGGGAGTCGAGCAGACGGGCAATCAGCTGGGCGGCCCCGGGGCTGGTGTGGATCACCAGCAGGAAACCGTTGTGGTCCACATCCAGTACCAGGTTCTTCAGTGGGCTGTTGATGGTCGGCACCCCCAGCTCCACCGGCAGGCAGTAGACCATCTCCATCTTGGCATTGCGGGTGCGCACGGCACCGAAGCGGCTCAGCATGCGTGAGACCTTGGACTGATTGACGTTCTCGTAGCCCAGCTCATGCAGGGCGGCCACGATCTCCGCCTGGGAGCCGAAACGCTCCTCGCGCAGCAGGGCCTTGAACGCCTTGACCAGTTGTTCCTGTTTTTCGCCTGGCTTCATCACCGACGCTTCTGTTATGGCAGGGAGGGATAATTCTGCCGCCAGATGCCTAAACTTTCAATATTTGCAGAATAATTATGCATGAGCGGCGGGGGAGATCCGGCCGGGACGGGTTGGACACGTACCGGCCGGCCGGCCGTGGGCGGCGGCATGTGTCCGGATTGTGAACCTCATGTAACCATTTGAGTGCCTGAGGGCTCACAGTTCCGTCATCCATCGCTGTCGGCTGCCGGCCTTTTCATTTATGGTGATCCTGAACCCTCTTCCTTGCCAACAAGCCCATTAAGTTACGGAGCTCATTATGAAAGTTGCCGTTTTGGGTGCTGCCGGCGGTATCGGTCAGTCCCTCTCCTTGCTTCTGAAAACCCAATTGCCGGCCGGCAGCGAGCTGGCACTGTACGATCTGTCGCCGGTGACCCCGGGGATTGCCGTCGATCTCAGCCATATTCCGACCGCGGTCAAGGTGACCGGTTTTGCCGGCGAGGATCCGGATCCGGCCCTGCAGGGTGCCGATATCGTCGTCATTCCTGCCGGTGTGGCGCGCAAGCCGGGCATGCACCGAGCCGATCTGTTCAAGGTGAATGCCGGGGTGGTCAAGAATCTGGTGGAGCACTGCGCACGCATCTGTCCCACGGCCTGCATCTGCATCATCACCAATCCGGTGAACACCACAGTGCCCATTGCCGCCGAGGTGTTGAAACTGGCGGGTGTCTATGATCCTCGCAAGCTGTTTGGCATCACCATGCTGGATGTGATCCGCGCCGAAACCTTCATCGCCGAAACCAAGGGGCTGGAGCCCGGTTCAGTCAAGGTGCCCATCATCGGCGGCCACAGCAGTCCCACCATACTGCCGCTGCTCTCCCAGGTGGAGGTCTGTGGCTGCAGCCTCGATGAGGTACATGGCCTGACCGATCATATCCAGAACGCCGGTACCGAGGTGGTGCAGGCCAAGGCGGGGGGCGGCTCGGCCACCCTGGCCATGGCCCAGGCGGGCTGGTTGTTCCTGCAGGAGCTCATCCGCGGCCTCTCCGGTGAGCCGGATGTGGTGGAATATGCCTTCGTGCAGGGCGATCCTCGCTACGGGACCTTCTTCTCCCAGCCGGTCCGCTTCGGGCCCGAGGGGATTGCCGAGGTGCTGGAGGTGGGCCCCCTCAATGCCGAGGAGCAGCAGGCGCTGGAGCGACTGCTGCCCATACTGCAGGCGGATATCCAGGCCGGTATCGACTTCGTTCATCAGAGCCAGACCGAGAATATCGCCTGAGCCCTGGGCTGGCGCGCACAAAAAAGGAGCCTAAAGGCTCCTTTTTTACGGCGCGATGAGCCCCGCTCAGAGGCTGGATGCCTGGGGCAGGATACGCGCCTGTTTCACCATGTTTTTCTCTACCGCCAGTATCTCTATCTGGTAGCCCTCTATCTGCAGCCGGGTGTTGATCTGCGGCAGATCCTCCAGGTATTCGAGGATCAGGCCGTTGAGCGTCCGGGGGCCATCGGTGGAGAGATCCCAGCGCAGCTCCTTGTTCAGTTCCCGCAGATTGGTGCCGCCGTCCACCAGGTAGCTGCCATCCTCCTGGGCGCGGATCTCCTCGCTGGGACTGGGGGCCAGGCTGGTGGTGAAATCGCCGACTATCTCCTCCAGGATGTCATCCAGGGTGGTCAGGCCGCGGATATCGCCATATTCGTCGACCACCAGGCCGATGCGCTCCTTGTTGCGCTGAAACTTGACCAGCTGCATGCCGAGGGGGGTGCCTTCGGGGATGTAATAGACCTCGCGCACGGTACGCAACAGGGAGGCCTTGTTGAACTGATCCCGGGCCAGCAGGCGCAGCGCCTCGCGGGCATGGATGAAGCCGACCGCATCGTCAAGGGAGTCGCGGTACAGCAACACCTTGGTGTGCGGGGTATTGGTGAGCTGGCGCAGTATGGTCTTCCAGTCATCATTGATGTCGATGGCATAGATCTCGTTGCGGGGCACCATGATGTCCTCGACAGAGACCTTTTCCAGATCCAGGATACTGACCAGCATCTCCTGGTGACGGCGCGGGAGCAGGCTTCCCGCCTCGCTGACCACGGTGCGCAGCTCCTCACTGCTCAGGGTATCGTCCTGGCCCCGCAGCTTGATCCCCAGCAGGCCGAGCACCAGGCTGGCCAGGCCGTTGATGAGCCACACCAGGGGATAGAAGACCACCATCAGCCCCTGCAGTATCCAGGAGGCCGGGTAGGCGATCCGCTCCGGGTAGACGGCGGCCAGGGTCTTGGGAGTGACCTCCGAAAACACCAGGATCACCAGGGTCAGCACCACCGTGGCCAGGGCGATGCCGAGATCGCCGAACAGCCGGATGGCCAGCACGGTGGCGATGGAGGAGGCGAGAATATTGACCAGGTTGTTGCCGAGCAGGATGAGCCCCAGCAGGCGCTCCGGGCGCTGCAACAGCGCCTCGACCCGCATGGCGGACTTGTGTTTGCTTTGTGCCAGATGGCGCAGGCGATAGCGGTTGATTGACATCAGGCCGGTCTCGGAGCCGGAAAAGAAGGCCGAGATCAGCAGCAGCACCAGCAGGGTCAGTAGCAGGGCATGGGTCGAGATGGCGTCCAAAAACGGGTTTCCTTGTGATGTACCGCATCCGGGCGGGGCCAGGTTGGCTCAGCCGAGCAGTACCTCTTTGACGAAGCGGCTGCCAAAATAGGCCAGTACCAGCAGCAGGCTGCCGAGCAGGCTGAGGCCTATCAGCGTCTTGCCACGCCAGCCGTGGCGGTGGTGGCCCCACAATAGCAGAACATAAACGACCCAGGCCATCATGGAGAGCACGGCCTTGTGCGCCTTGCCCTGGGCAAACAGATCCTGCAGGAAGAAAAAGCCGCTGCCGATGGAGAGCGTCAGCAGCAGCACTCCCAGCAGGATCAACTGGTAGACCCGCCGCTCCAGAGTCAGCAGGGGCGGCAGGGTCTGCAGGCTGAGGCGCTTGCGGGATTTGAGGTGGTGGTCCAGGTAGGCCAGCAGCAGGGTAAACAGGCTGGCCATCATCAGTACCGAGAAGGCCATCAGCGCCAGGCCGATATGCAGCAACACCTGGGGGTGCTGCTCCAGGTGAATGACATAGTGGCTGGGGATGAGATAGTTGACCACCAGTAACAGGGCGGCGAAGCCATAGGCGACCGGCAGCAGGCTCCAGCCGTTGAAACGCCGGCAGATGAGGGTCATGAACAGGCTGATGAGCAGCGACACGAAGGAGGCGACATTCAGCAGGCTGAGATCCTGCCCGGCCTCCAGACCGATGATTTCGCCGACGAGGGCCAGCCCATGCAGCACCATGGCCGCGCCGGCACTGGCCAGCAGTTGCCAGGAGAGGCGCGCGCGCACCGCCAGCAGGTTGTGCAGCGCCGCTATGCCGGCCAGCAGATAGAAGATCAAGGCGAGCAACGAAGGGATTACCATGGCGTAATCAGTTGAATTACCAGCTTGAAAATACGGTAGAGGGTCAGTATATCCTTACTGCCCGCGAGCCGCCAGCGACGGCTTAAATTCTGGGCACGTCTTGGGGTATAATCGGCCGCAACTTTGCCCACATCTGGAACCATGCCGCATGTTTGAGAACTTAACCCAGCGCCTGTCGAAGACCCTGCGCGACCTTGGTGGTCGCGGCCGCCTGACCGAAGAGAACATCAAGGAGACTCTGCGCGAGGTGCGCATGGCGTTGCTGGAGGCCGACGTGGCCCTGCCGGTGGTCAAGGAGTTTGTCGCCCGGGTGAAAGAGCGCGCAGTGGGCCAGGAGGTCAGCAAGAGCCTGAGTCCGGGACAGGCGTTCATCAAGATAGTGCAGGGCGAGCTGGTGGCCGTGATGGGGGAGGCCAACGAGGCGCTCAACCTGGCCACCCAGCCACCGGCGGTGCTGCTGATGGCGGGCCTGCAGGGGGCGGGCAAGACCACCACGGTCGGCAAGCTGGCCAGGTTCCTGAAGGAGCGCCAGAAGAAAAAGGTGCTGGTGGTCAGTGCCGACGTCTACCGGCCGGCGGCCATCAAGCAGCTGGAGACGCTGGCGGGCGACATTGGCGTCGAGTGGTTTCCGAGTGATGCCGGACAGCAGCCCATTGCCATCGCCCAGGCAGCCATCGAGCATGCGTGCAAGAAGTTCTTCGATGTCCTGATCGTCGACACCGCCGGTCGCCTGCATGTCGACGGCGAGATGATGGAGGAGATCAAGGCGCTGCATCAGAGCATCCAGCCCATCGAGACCCTGTTCGTGGTGGATGCCATGACCGGTCAGGATGCCGCCAATACTGCTCGCGCCTTCGGCGAGGCGCTGCCGTTGACCGGGGTCATCCTCACCAAGGCGGACGGTGATGCCCGGGGCGGTGCCGCCCTGTCGGTACGCCATATCACCGGCAAGCCCATCAAGTTCATCGGCATGGGCGAGAAGACGGATGCCCTGGAGCCCTTCCACCCGGATCGCATCGCGTCCCGCATCCTGGGCATGGGCGACGTGCTCAGCCTCATCGAGGAGATGGAGCGCAACGTCGACAAGGAAAAGGCCGCCAAGCTGGCGCAGAAGGTTCAGAAAGGCAAGGGTTTCGATCTGGAGGATTTCCGCGAACAGCTGGCCCAGATGCGCACCATGGGCGGCATGAGCGGCCTGCTGGACAAGCTGCCCGGGGTCACCGGCCTGCCGGAGAACGTCAAGGGACAGATGGACGACAAGCTGACCCTGCGCATGGAGGCCATCATCTGCTCCATGACGCCGGCCGAGCGCCGTCATCCCGACATCATCAAGGGCGGACGCAAGAAACGCATCGCCCTGGGCTCGGGGACCCAGGTGCAGGATGTGAACCGGCTGCTCAAGCAGTTCGATCAGATGCAGCGCATGATGAAGAAAATGTCCGGCAAGGGCGGCCTGCGCAAGATGATGAGCGGCATGAAAAACATGATGCCGCCGGGCGGCTTCGGGCGCGGCGGTTTCTGATGCGCCGGGGCGGTTGCTAAAAGCTGCCGCTTTGGTTGCAATTGCTGCAATTACGAGTAAAATTACGCAGCTTATTTTAAGCCAGGGTCCGTTTCATACGGGCCTTGTTCATTCCAAGTTAACGAGGACGATATGGTAACCATTCGTTTACAACGTGGTGGCGCGAAGAAGCGTCCCTATTACCAAGTGGTTGTCGCCGACAGCCGTTACGCTCGCGATGGCCGTTTCATCGAGCGCGTAGGCTTCTTCAACCCGATGGCTTCCGGTCAGGCTGAAAAGCTGAACCTGGAACTGGAACGCATCCAGCACTGGGTGGGTCAGGGCGCCGCTCTGTCCGAGCGCGTTGCCAAGCTGGTCAAAGACGCCGCCAAGGCTGCGTAATATTCGGATTTGCGGCAAGGAGTTCAGGTGGATAACCCGATCGTAGTGGGTCGCCTTGGCGCCGTATATGGCATCAAGGGCTGGCTGAAGGTCATCTCCTTTACCGATGATGCGCAAAGCATATTCGAATATGCCCCCTGGATGATTCATCAGCAGGGGACGTGGCGCGAGATCCGGGTGACCGGATGGCGTCGCCACAACAATGGGCTGGTATGCAAGCTGGACGGTATCGACCAGCGTGATCAGGCCCAGGCATTGACCGGTTTGGATATCGGTGTCGCTCCCCAGCAGTTGCCGGCCTTGCCGGCAGGCGAGTTCTACTGGCGTGATCTGGTAGGCTGCCAGGTGGTCACCAGCGCCGGTTATCAGCTTGGCGAGGTGACCGAACTCATGGAGACCGGCTCCAACGATGTGCTGGTGGTCAAGGCCAAATTGAACGATGCCTTTGGTATGAAGGAGCGGTTGATCCCGTTTCTTGAGCAGCAGGTCATCAAACAGGTGGACCTGAACGCACGTACCATAGAGGTGGATTGGGATCCGGGCTTCTAGCCCCCGATTTAAGGTTGTCGTCGGAGGTATTCTATGTGGATCGGGGTCGTCAGCCTCTTTCCGGAGATGTTCCGCGCCATAACCGAATTCGGGGTCACGGGCCGGGCCGTCAAGCAGGGGTTGCTGCAGCTGGACTGTTGGAATCCTCGGGACTACGCCCTGGACAAGCATCGCAGCGTCGATGATCGTCCCTACGGTGGCGGACCCGGGATGTTGATGATGGTTCAACCGTTGCGTGATGCGATTCACGCAGCCAAGGCAGCAGCCGGCGAGGGAGCCAGGGTCATCTACCTGTCTCCCCAGGGACGCAAGCTGTCACAGGCCGGTGTCCAGGAGCTCGCCCGTCACGACAAGCTGATCCTGGTGGCGGGACGGTACGAAGGTATCGATGAGCGCATCATACAGACCGATATCGATGAAGAGTGGTCTGTGGGTGATTATGTGTTGAGTGGTGGCGAATTGCCGGCCATGACCCTGATCGACGCGGTTGCGCGCTTGGTTCCCGGGGTTTTGGGCGACATGGCGAGTGCCGAGCAGGACTCCTTTACCGAGGGACTGCTGGACCATCCCCACTACACCAGGCCTGAGGTGATGAGTACCCTGACGGTCCCCGAGGTGCTGCTCGGTGGCAACCATGAGCAGATACGCACATGGCGCCTCAAGCAGGCATTGGGCCGGACCTGGTTACGCAGACCGGAACTATTAGACAACCTAGCTCTGACTGACGAGCAAGAGAGACTTCTTGCCCAGTTTGTTCGCGAATACCATGACGAACAGCAGTAGAGTTTTCAGTTTAACCTAGGTAGGAAGAGACTATGAGCAACATCATCAAGCAACTCGAACAAGAACAAATGCGTGCCGACATCCCGGCTTTCGGCCCGGGTGACACAGTGCGTGTCCAGGTACGCGTCAAGGAAGGCGGCAAGGAACGTCTGCAGGCTTTCGAAGGTGTGGTTATCGCCAAGCGTAACCGCGGTCTGCACTCTGCATTCACCGTCCGCAAGATCTCCAACGGCGAAGGCGTTGAGCGTGTATTCCAGACCCACAGCCCGCTGATCGCCAGCGTCGAGCTGAAGCGTCGCGGTGCCGTTCGCCGTGCCAAGCTGTACTATCTGCGCGCCCTGTCCGGCAAGAAGGCGCGGATCAGAGAAAAACTCAACTAAGCACGCTGTTGGGAAGAAAAAAGGCTCGCCATCGGCGAGCCTTTTTTGTCACTGGGTGACAGAGAGCACCGAATTGTGGCCACCGAAGGGATTGGCGCAATAGCTTTCGGCCTCGGCATCGTTATCGAACTCTTCGCGGCCATCGGCCAATACCAGACGAAAGCGGTACTGGTAGCTCTCCTGCTCGTTGGTCGGCAGCTTCAGGGTCGTTTTGAAGACGCCACTCTTGAGCTTCTTCAGCTCAACGGGCTCCCACCCGGCAAACTCGCCCAGCAGAAATACCTGTGCAGCATCCCGTGCCAGCGCTTTTGGTACCTCGAACGTCACCTGGACCTCAGGTTTGGTTTTGAGGAATTTTTTTGTTACAGGCATGTCATCTCCTTGATGATAAAAGGCAATGTCTAAGACAGAGGGCTTGGACGGCCTCCAGAGGGGATGATAAAACAAAAAATCTTGGCTGTGCTCACGAATTCGGCATTTATTGACGCAACTCCGGTTTCTTGTGATACCGCTTGCGAAACCTCAAAAATGGAATTGACGTTTGAGCAGGGCATGGGTGAAGCCGGTCTTCAGGTAGAAGCCCCGCGGGCGGGTCTGGATCAGCTGCCCTTGCTGGCCGATGGCGGTGGTGAGCACCCGGCCGTTGGCGGCCTTGGGCCGCAGCTGCAATACCTGCCCCTGCCGGGCACTCAGTTGTTCGATGTTGCCAAGCGCAATCTGCTCCATCAGTTCCTCCCAATCCTGACGCAACAGCGCCTCCTCTTCCGCGCTCGGGCTCCACAGGAAGGGGGTGGCGACACGGCGTTCGCCCAGGGGAATATCCCGTGCGCCCTCCACCGGTATCCAGAGTACCCGCGACAGCTTGTTGCGCACGCTGGAGTGCTCCCAGCACTGGCCGGCGATGCCGAGCAGGGGGGCGACACAGACGAAGGTGGTTTCCAGGGGCTTGCCCCGGGCGTCGATGGGCAGTGTCTTGAGTTCGATACCGAGTTCGGGAAAGTCCTGCTCCGGTTTGCTGCCGGCGGTCGCACCCAGGTGCCATTCCAGCAACTGCCCCACCCAGCCCTTCTCGCGTCGCAGATCCGGGGGCACGGTGATGCCGGCCCGCGCCGCCAGTTCGGCCAGGCGGTAGCCGGCCAGGCTCAGGGCGGCGTCATACAGCGCCTCTTCCGAGGTCGGCGTTCTCGTCATGGCTGGGGGGCCCGGGGCGGGGCCGCTCGCCCCGGGCGGGCGGTCAAAAAACGAACAGGCCCGGCGGCGCGGCCTGCGCGGATATCCACTGGCAGTGGCATCTATCTATCCCCATGATCAATCTATGATTTTTGGCAATGAATCCAGCGGCTCAGGCGCGCTGGTCCGCTTGTGCTCATTATCCCACATCAAGCACGCCCTTGTTGCACAAACTTATCCACAAATTGACTGCATAACTTGGCGTCAAGTTGCGGCTCCTTGCCGGATGAGCCATGGCATCGGTATATTGCCCCATAGATACTCACTATTTGTCGAATTCGCGAGCATAAAATGTGGATAAACAAGCCGTGATTAAAAAGTGAGCGCTCAGGTTTATGCACAATCCAAAGGGCGCCGGATCCCGGGATCCGATGGCTGATCCGTGGATCCGGGTTCTATTTAGTTTGTTGAAAAATAAGAATATACATAATATCCGCCTGCTTTGTGGATGGTTTGCCGGGCCGGGAAGGCGTATAACAGTGGCCGGCTATACCGACTTTTCAAAAGACTTATCTACAGCCTCGGTGGGCAAACCGTGGCGGGGCTGTCCCGGCATCCCCGGCCGCGGACCCGCGGGGTGGCGGGGCATTTGCTGCGCGCCCGGTAATGTGAAAAAATCCCCATCAGACAATGGGTCAGACTCTCAAGGTGATTGCGTGATAGATGGCGATGGTTTCCGCCCGAATGTTGGGATCGTGATCTGCAATCGCAATGGACAGGTGTTGTGGGCCCGACGCTTTGGTCAGCACTCCTGGCAGTTCCCCCAGGGGGGCCTGGATGACGGCGAGACGCCTGAGCAGGCCATGTATCGGGAGCTGTACGAGGAGATTGGCCTCAAGCCCGAGGATGTCACCATTCTGGCCACCAGCCGCAACTGGCTCAAGTATCGGCTGCCCAAGCGCCTCATCCGCTGGGACAGCTCACCCGTGTGCATCGGGCAGAAGCAGAAATGGTTTTTGCTGCGCCTGGACGAGGCCGAGGAGTCCTGCATCCAGTTTGGCTGCCATGGCCAGCCGGAATTCGATGACTGGCGCTGGGTCAGCTACTGGTATCCCGTGCGCCAGGTGGTGTCGTTCAAACGGGAAGTCTACCGACGGGTGATGAAGGAGTTCGCTCCCATCGCCCTGCCATTCATACCCAAACGCGAACCGCGCCGCGGTAAGCCCAGATAGAGGAGCGCGCAAGGTGCTGACTGCACTGAGACGGATTGTCGAGGGTGTCACTTTGGCTCCGTCCCTGAGCGAAGCCATGACTGCACTGGTGCAGCAGACCCGCGCGGCCATGCAGGTCGACTGCTGCTCTGTCTATCTCTCCGAGCCCCAGCGGCGGCGCTATCGGCTGGTCGCCAGCGAGGGGCTGGCCCAGTCGGCGGTGGGCAAGGTGGTGCTGCCCTTCGAGCAGGGGCTGGTGGGGCTGGTGGGGCGGCGCGAGGAGCTGATCAACCTGGCCGATGCGCCGACCCATCCCAGCTTCAAATACCTGCCCGAGGTGGGCGAGGAGGAGTTCAACTCCTTTCTCGGTGTGCCCATCATGCACCAGCGGCAGGTGCTGGGGGTGCTGGTGGTGCAGCAGCGCACCTCCCGCCAGTTCAATGAAACGGATGAATCCTTTCTCGTCACCCTGGCGGCGCAGCTGGCCGCCAGGGTCTCCCATGCCGAAGCCAAGGGCATACTGCATGCCAAGCGCAGCTGGCGGCGGACCCTGAAAGGGGTTGGCGCCTCCTCGGGGGTGGCCATCGCCCGCGCCTGGGTGTGGCAGCCGAAAATGGAACTCTCCCAGGTTCACCTCAAGAAGAGCGAGGAGCCAGAGCTGCAGCTGGAGCTGCTGGACCAGGCGCTGTTGCAGGTGCAGCTGGATCTGGATGCGATGGCGCTGCGTTTCAGTGAGTCGGTTTCCCAGGACTCCATGGCCGTGTTTCAGATCTACCAGCATCTGCTGGCGGATCCCGGTTTCATGGGGCCGATCCGCGAGGCGATAAGCCAGCAGCACTGGACCGCCGCCTCGGCGGTACGCCGGGTCAGCGAGCGGCTGATCGATCAGTTTTCGGCCATGAGCGATCCCTATCTCAAGGAGCGGGCCCTGGATGTGCGCGATCTGGCCCAGCGGTTGCTGAGCCGGCTCTCCCACAGCCATGCCGAGCAGTTCGAGTTTACCGAACCGGTGGTGGTGCTGGCCGAGGAGGTGACCGCCTCCCTGCTGGCGGAGATCCCCTCCGATCGCCTGGCGGCCGTGGTCTCCATCCGCGGGGCCGTCAACTCCCATGCCGCCATACTGGCGCGCGCCCTGGGGGTGCCGGCCGTGATGGGGGTGGATCTGCCGCTGACGGAGCTGGAGCAGCATCTGCTGATCATCGACGGCAACGCCGGTGAGGTGATGGTGGATCCCGGTCCGGCCGTGCAGGCCGAATACCGCGAGCTGATCCAGCAGGCGAAGGCGTTCGATGCACTGGTGGATGGCGAACGCCATCTTGCTTCCCAGACCCGTGACGGGGTGCCGGTGTCGGTGTTGCTCAATGCCGGCCTCAGCCTGGACACCGAGCACGGACTGCGGGATATCGCCGATGGCATCGGTCTCTACCGCACCGAAATTCCCTTCATGCTGCATGACAGCTTTCCCTCGGAGATGGAGCAGGCCAGCCGCTACCGGGAGATGCTGGCCAGCTATCCCGAGCGTCAGGTGTGCATGCGCACCCTGGACATCGGCGGCGACAAGCCGTTGCCCTATTTCCCCATGCAGGAGGACAACCCCTTTCTCGGTTGGCGCGGCATCCGCCTGACCCTGGATCACCCCGAGCTGTTTCTGGCGCAGCTCAAGGCGATGCTGCGGGCCAGCGAGTCCTACGACAATCTCTCCATCATGCTGCCCATGGTCAGCAGCCTCTCCGAGGTGCAGTCGGCTCGCCGGCTGCTCGATCAGGCCTGGCTGGAGATCTCCGAGGAGCTGGGGCGACGCGGCAGCAGCATCCGCTATCCGGCGCTGGGGGTGATGATCGAGGTACCGGCGGCCCTCTACATCCTGCCGGACATGGCCCCCTATGTGGACTTCTGGTCGGTGGGCAGCAACGATCTGACCCAGTATCTGCTGGCCGTGGACCGCAATAATGCCCGAGTGGCCAGCATCTACGACGGGTTCCATCCTGCCGTGATGCGGGCGCTGCAGCATCTGGTGGCCGTGGCGGGCCGCTTCGACAAGCCGGTATCGGTATGCGGCGAGCTGGCCGGGGATCCCCTGGGCGTGCTGGTGCTGCTGGCCATGGGGTACCGTCGCTTCAGCATGAACCTCAACAGCGTCGCACGGATCAAATACCTGCTGCGGCGCGTCAGCCTGGATGAGCTCGTGCCGCTGCTCGAGATCGGATTGCGGCAGGATAATTCGATGGCCCTGAAGAGCCTGTTCCGCGGTTACCTGGAGCAGCTCGGCCTCGCCGGTCTGTTGCCCAGTAAAAAATGAGTCGCCGCACCGGCGCTTCTGGCCCCAGGTGGGCCACGGCGTCGCTGTTCGACGTTTTGGTATAGAATGCCGTTTTCATTGTCACAGGTAAGCCCAATGAGCCAATCCTACCTTACGTTCCCGCTGATCGATCCCGTGCTGCTGCGCCTGGGACCGGTGCAGATCCACTGGTACGGTGTCATGTACCTGCTCGGTTTTCTGGTGGCCATGTGGATGGCCAATCGGCGCGCCGATCGCTCCCTGGGGCTCTGGACCCGCAAGGAAGTCTCGGATCTGCTCTTCAACGGCTTTCTCGGCGTGATACTGGGCGGGCGCATTGGCTATGTGCTCTTTTACAATCCGGAGCAGCTGCTGGCCAATCCCCTTTACCTGTTCCAGATCTGGAAGGGGGGCATGTCGTTCCACGGTGGGCTGCTGGGGGTGATTGTTGCCATGTGGCTGTTCGGCCGCAAGAGTCAGCGCCACTTCTTCTCGGTGGCCGACTTCATGGCGCCGCTGATCCCCTTCGGCCTCGGCGCCGGCCGGCTGGGCAACTTCATCAATGGTGAGCTCTGGGGGCGTGCCACCGAGCTGCCCTGGGGCATCATCTTCCCGGAGGCGGGGCCGGAGCCGCGTCATCCCTCCCAGCTCTATCAGTTTGCGCTGGAAGGGGTGCTGCTGTTCATCATCCTGAACCTTGCCTGGCGGCGGCAGCCGCCCCGGGGCGTCATCTCGGGCCTGTTCCTGGTCGGTTACGGTCTGTTCCGCATTCTGGTGGAGTTCGTGCGTCAGCCCGACGAGCAACTGGGGCTCTATTTCAATGTCATCAGCATGGGGCAGATCCTCTCCCTGCCCATGGTGTTGCTGGGGCTGCTGTTCATCTGGATCGGCTACTGTCACCCGGGCTGGTTTGGCAACTCACGGGGATCCAACAAGGGAGTACGAGTGTGAAGAATTACCTGGCCTTGATGCAAACGCTGCTGACCCAGGGCACACCGAAGGGCGATCGTACCGGTACCGGTACCCTGTCGCTGTTCGGCCACCAGATGCGCTTCGATCTGAGCCAGGGTTT
>JBFHKO010000001.1:0-40782 GCA_041595355.1 Aeromonadaceae bacterium | reverse complement strand
GTCGGATGCAGCCTGAGCTGCATGCCGGACAGACGCTCGGGAATGGCCAGGGCGGCCGCCAGGTGCTCGGGAGATACCGGGGTGGCATCCGGTCCATGGAAGGCCTCCACATAGGCCATTTCCAGACGGGCGACCTCGGCCAGGTAGGGCAAACTGGCCGCCGGCGCAAAGTCGGCGATGAAGGCGGGGAAATCACGCCCGTAGTACGCCAGCACCGGTGACCCGGGCGGTGAGACACTCACGAACGCCCGGGCCATGGCGCGGAAGAAAGGCTCCCCGACCAACTCACGGGTGACGGCGAACGTCTGTGCCAGGGCATCGATGAGCGACGCCATGACATTGTTGCGGTAGACGGCGAACCGTCCGGCCGGATCCGAGCCGTTCCAGGTGGTCAGGCCATCGGGTGGCGTCAGCCCGGGATCCAGCAGGGCAGCCGCCCAGCGGCGTTGTTCGCTCATGAGACCACCACCCGTGCCGGTTGCCCGGCCGCCAGGAAGCCCTCGGCTCGACGCGCCTCGTCCCAAAGGGTGGCGAAAGGTGGCACCTCGTTGTCCCACTCGATCAGGGTAGGCTGGGCGCCGATGCGCGCCAGCATGCGGGCATAGAGGCGCCACACCGCCGGGTCCACCCGACTGCCATGGCTGTCGATAAGCAGTGGCGCCCCCAGCGTATCGCTGTCACGGCTGAAACCGGCCAGGTGGATCTCCCCTACCGCCTGCAGCGGCAGCTGCTCCAGATAGGCATCGACATCCAGGCCATGATTGGTACAGGTCACATAGGCATTGTTGACATCCAGCAGCAGGCCACAACCGGTGCGGCGGATCACCTCACTGATGAAGTCGGGCTCGCTGTAGCTCGAGTGCGCGAATTCGACATAGGTGGCAGGATTTTCCAGCAGCATGCGCCGCCCCAGAATCGACTGCACTTCATCAATGTGATCACAGACCCGGGACAGTGCCGCCGGGCTGTACGCCAGCGGCAGCAAATCGTTCAGGAATCGCGGGCCATGGGTGGACCAGGCCAGGTGTTCGGAAAACGCACCCGGCTGATAACGTTCGAGCAAGATCCGCAAGGCCTGCAAGTGGTCACCGTCAAGGGGGCCCTCGCTGCCGATGGACAACCCCACGCCATGCATGGAGAGGGGGTAGTGCTCGCGAATGCGGGTCAGGTAATGGTGGAAGGGGCCACCGGGAACCAGATAATTTTCGGCATGTATCTCAAAAAAACCGATATCCGGCCAGTGGTCGACTATCTCGGCGAAGTGCTCGGGTTTGAGACCGAGCCCCACCCGCGGCGGCAAGGCGGCCACCGCCGAGAAAGGGGGCGCGCTGGCGGGCACCTGCCGCTCGGATTGATTGACTGTGCTCATGCCAGCG
The DNA here is from genome assembly GCA_041595355.1 of Aeromonadaceae bacterium. GTDB lineage: Bacteria > Pseudomonadota > Gammaproteobacteria > Enterobacterales > Aeromonadaceae > JBFHKO01. The sequence continues at coordinate 39,406 of JBFHKO010000001.1, read as the reverse complement.
CTCCCTGATCCCGGGCTAATCACCTGTTCAGGCCTTCACTTCCTCGAATTCTTCGAGCTGACCATAGCCAGTCGCGGAGGTGGGTGACACCGTTTTCTCGCAGGTGCCGGCAGGCACCAGCGACCAGGCATTACCCTGATAGTCTATCTTGGACGAACCTGCACAGGTGGTGCCGGCGCCGGCCTTGCAATCATTCTTGCCCTTGAGCGCGACGCCGAAGCACTTCTCCTTGGCCGCCACATCATCAGCGGCACTGGCAGGAACGGCAACGACGGTCATGGCGGCGCCGAGGGCCAGCGCAAGGGAAACGGCACTGATTTTCTGGTTCATGGTCAAGCTCCTATCCGAATTGATGGGGTGGGTTGAACCCGCAGCCGGGTGGCTGGGAGAAAACCGCTGCAACGGGATAATGGTTCGCAACAGGGTTTTCGTACTCCTTCTGTCGTCCCGGGTACACTGTTTCTTACACGCATTCGCATTTGCATGCCGGATCGGCATGGCAATGACCATGGCTGGCCACGGGATCCTGACCAATGCTTAATGCTGCACAGCGGTAATAATCGGACTGCCGGCCCCGATCTAGACCCCAACATCGGAATAACCAGGGACGAACATGACGCATCCAACTCAACACGGCCCCGTCACACAGCAGGCCGCCCATTCCAGGCTCGGAGGCCACACATGAAAAAGGGACTACTTCTGCTCGCCATCATCCTGATGGTGATCCTCTTCTTCGCCTTCGATCTGCCGCGCTACTTCACCCTGTCGGCATTGAAATCGGGGCTCGGCGCCCTGCTTGAATGGCGGGCGCACTCCCCCTTCCTGGCGGCCACACTGTTTTTCCTCGTTTATGTGCTGGTGGTCGCCCCCTCGCTGCCGGGGGCGGCGCTGATGACAGTGGCGGCAGGAGCCCTGTTTGGTCTGCTCTGGGGAACCATACTAGTGTCGTTCGCATCCAGTATTGGCGCCTTGCTGGCCTTCCTGTCCGCCCGCTATCTGCTGCGCGACAGTGTGCAGGCGCGCTTTGGCGAACGGCTCGAGGCGGTCAACGCCGGCATCGCCCGGGATGGCGCCTTCTATCTGTTCACCTTGCGTCTGATACCGGTGTTTCCCTTTTTCCTCATCAATCTGCTGATGGGGCTGACGCCGATGCGCGGGGCAACCTTCTACGGCGTCAGTCAGATTGGCATGCTGGCCGGCACCCTGGTGTACGTCAACGCCGGCACCCAGCTGGCGCAACTCACCCACCTCGGCGGCATCTTGTCACCGGGGCTGCTGCTCTCCTTTGCACTGCTGGGTCTCTTTCCCTGGCTAGCCAAACTGGCGGTCGGCGTCTGGCAGCGGCGGCGGATCTATGCCCGTTGGCGTAAGCCCGCCCGTTTCGAGCGCAACCTCATTGTCATCGGGGCCGGCGCGGCCGGTCTGGTCAGCGCCTACATTGCCGCCGCCGTGAAAGCCAAGGTGACCCTCATCGAGGCCCACAAGATGGGCGGCGACTGCCTGAATTACGGTTGTGTCCCCAGCAAGGCCCTGATCCGCAGCGCCAAACTGGCCCATCAGCTGCGTCACGCCGAACGCTACGGCCTGACCGGCATGCCGCCGCAGGTTTCATTTCGTCAGGTGATGGCCCGGGTGCATGAGGTGATCCGCCGCGTCGCCCCTCATGACAGCGTTGAGCGTTACACCACCCTCGGGGTCGAGGTGCGCCAAGGGTATGCCCGCCTGTGCGATCCCTGGACCGTCGAGATTGAGACGCCCGATGGCCACACCGAGCGCCTGACGGCCCGCAGCATCATCATCGCCGCCGGTGCCCGCCCGGCAGTGCCCCCCTTGCCGGGTCTCGACGAGGTGGGGTATCTCACCTCGGATACCCTGTGGGAGGCATTGGCCCAACTGGATGCCGCGCCCAGGCGACTCATCATACTGGGTGGCGGTCCCATCGGCTGCGAGCTGGCTCAGGCACTGGCGCGCCTGGGCTCGCAGGTGACTCAGATCGAGATGGGCCCCAGGATCCTGAGTCATGAAGATGAGGAGGTATCAGATGTTGCTCGACAGGCTCTGGAGGCCGATGGCATCCGCGTGCTCACCGGCCACCGGGCCCTCGGCTGCGAACGCGAAGCAGAACATAAATGCCTGCTGGTCGAGCATGCGGGCCAGACTCAGCGCCTCGAATTCGACATGCTGCTGTGTGCCGTCGGACGCGCCCCGCGACTGAGCGGTTTCGGTCTTGAGGAGCTCGGTATTCCGACGCAGCGCACCGTGCAGACCAACGACTATCTGGAGACCCTCTACCCCAACATCTTCGCGGCCGGTGATGTGGCCGGGCCCTATCAGTTTACCCATACCGCCGGTCATCAGGCCTGGTATGCCACCGTCAATGCCCTGTTCGGCAGCCTGCGCAAATTCAAGGTCGACTACAGCGCCATTCCCTGGACAACCTTCACCGATCCCGAAATCGCCCGGGTCGGCCTGAACGAGCAGGAGGCCAGGCAGCAGGGCATCGCCTATGAAGTGACCCGCTTCGAGATGCGGGACCTCGACCGGGCGATTACCGATGGCATCACCCAGGGCTTTGTCAAAGTCCTGACCCAGCCAGGCAAGGATCGCATCCTCGGTGTCAGCCTGGTGGGCGAACATGCCGGCGAGTTGCTGGCCGAATTCGTATTGGCGATGCGCTGGAAGCTGGGACTGAACAAGATATTGTCCACCCTCCACAGCTACCCCACCCTGGCCGAAGCCAACAAGTACGCGGCCGGTGAATGGAAACGCGCCCATGTCTCCCCTCGCCTGCTGAGCTGGGTGGCCCGTTATCACCAATGGCGCCGGGGAACCTGAGCCGGCGACAGCGCGCCCCCTTTCTTTGCCGAGTCAGCGCCGCCGGATCAAAAAAGGCCGGAATAATCCGGCCTTCATGCTTCGAAAGTGAGGACGCTTAGCCCAGCACGTCCAGCAGTTCTACTTCGAACACCAGGGCGGAGTAGGGAGGAATGCTGCCGGCACCGCGCTCGCCGTAGGCCAGATTGTGAGGGATGAACAGCTTCCACTTGGAGCCGGCCGGCATCAGTTGCAGTGCCTCGACCCAGCCCGGGATCACGCCACCTACCGGGAACTCGGCAGGCTCGCCGCGCTGCACCGAGCTATCGAAGACCTGACCGTCGGTGAAGGTGCCATGATAGTGCACGCGAACCTTGTCATTGCGGGAAGGAACGGCACCCTCGCCAGCCTGGAGCACTTCGTACTGCAGGCCGGACTCGGTCACCTGTACTTCCGGACGCTCGGCATTGGCTGCCAGGAACGCTTGGCCTTCGGCGCCCATCTTCTCGCCACGGGCCTGCTCTTCGGCCTCCAGACGCTCGGTCAGCAGGCGGAACGCTTCACCGATCTCCTCACGGCTGACGGCAAACGCCTTGTCGAGCAGGGCGTCTTCGATGCCTTGCTGCACGGCGGACAGTGCCAGGCCTTCAAAAGACTGATTGGCCAGTTGGTCGCCGATCTGGCGGCCGATACCGTAGCTGGCCTTCTGCTCGATGGTTTCATATTGGGACATAGTGACGTGACTCCGCTTGCATGAGAAAGTCGCCTACTATAGCAGAATTTCCCGTCCAACCCAGGCCGGATTGAAAGCCCCCGGGGCAAGCCCGGGGAGCCGATAGCGCCAGCCGCGCGTGCCTAGCCCCGACACTGGGGATATCGCCCCAGCGCTCGGGCCTGTTCGAAGTCGGGAGCCACTATCGCCAGTTGCTGCTGCAGTTGTGCGATTCGCCGCTCGTTGGAGGGGTGTGTGGAGAGGAACTCCACACTGGGTTGCCGGCTGGTCGCCTGGGCCATATTCTGCCACAGGCTGACCGCCGCCTCGGGCTGGAAACCGGCTCGCGCCATCAACTGCAACCCCAGCACATCGGCCTCCGACTCCTGCAACCGCCCGTAGGGCAGCAGGTAGCCCACCTGAGCTCCCAGGCCCAGTGCCGCCATGGCTGACTGGCGCACCGGTGACTCGCCCAGCGCCATGTCGGCGGCGACCATGCCCAGATTGGCGACCTGGGTATTGGAAAGCCGCTCATTGGAATGCTTGGCCAGCACATGCGCCACCTCATGGCCCAGCACCGCGGCCAGCTGATCCTGATCCTTGGCCACTTTCAGCAGGCCCGTATAGACACCGATGCGTCCCCCCGGCAGGGCGAAGGCGTTGATCTGGGGCGAATCAAACAGCACCACCTCCCAGGCAGCCGCGCCGGTCTGGTAATGGGCCGGGATCTGTCGGGTCACCGCCTCGGCCACGCAACCGACATACCGGTTCAGCGCCGGATCGGTGGCGATTTTTTCCTGCTTTTTCATCTCATCGAAGGAAGCCAGGCCCAGCTGGGCCACCTCGGCGTCCTGGTAGAGCAACAGCTGGCGCCGCCCGGTGGGCGATGCCACACAGGCGACTGTCAGACTGGCCAACAGCCAGAGACCTATCCACTTGTTCACGTTCACGATGCAATTCCTCTGAATTGAATGGGAGAGCGATCAGGATCCAGTGTAATACCGGTGCCACGCAAGCAAAACAAAACGCCACCCGAAGGTGGCGTTTTGTCGACAATATCATGCCTGCTGCGGCATCACTTGCTGTATTCGGCCGGGCTGATCTGACCAATCTCCAGGGCCGTCTTGTCGGACAGCAGCCAGAGGGTAAAACAATGCAGTTGCTCCTGGCGTGCCAGCGCCACCAGGAAGGCGCCACCCACTTCGCGGTAACCCAGTTCGTAATTTTTCAGTGTCGTCGGCGGCACGCCGAGCAGTTCAGCAAACTTGGGGCGACTCAGGCCTACGGTTTCCCGGATCAGGCGAATTTTTTGTCCAACGGAGAGAGTGCTGATATTCATACGATTCCTCGTTCATGCTGCGGAACAAGAGTCCGCATTGGTTCAGTCATGTCTATAGTGTGTATCCATCAGATTTATCCCACTCTCTCATTATTCTGTTTTTGTATTGTTGTAAGTGTAATGCAGCATTGTCAATTGGCAACCATCGCATACTACCTTGTCGCATACAGAAGGTAAACCAAAAAATCGAGCTGTTGGATCTAACAGTTGTAACTTGTCGACTTCGTCAAAATTTAACTCAATCGAAGCCTGATCATACTGTAAAAGGTGACCGGGCATCACTGGGCTGGAGGGCTGCAGGCCCTGCCTTCAGCGTTAAAATAGGCTAAGTCATTATAAATAAATGTTTTTTAGAAAAGGCAAACTACACTGGTATTGAGTCTGCCGAAAAGGCGCGTCCCTTACCGGCAAGACCAGCCCCATGGCCCTTGGCTCGGGGCCCGGAAACTGCCCGTATGAGTACGATTTTTTTGGCAGCCACTGTGCAAGCTACCCAGCCTGTACCATAATGGCAGCGCCTCAGATGGCAGGGATTCAAGGTTCTACCTAAAGGAGTTCACAATGAAAAAGACAGTGGTTTCGCTCTTCATCAGCGGCGCACTGGCCAGTCTGGCAGTCGTCTCATCTGTTCAAGCGGCTGACGCCGAAGGTGCCTTCATTGGTGCCGGTGCCGGATGGAACAATTATTCCGACATCAACCGCAATGCCAACGACTCGGTGCGCGATACCGCGTCCTACCGCGGCTTCGTCGGCTATACCTTCGGCGACTATGCTGGTCTGGAAGCCGGCTACAACTGGCTGGGTGACGGCAAGATTGACGGCCAGGATTATCGCGCCCACGGCTGGAACGTCTCCGCCCTGCCGCGCCTGCCGCTGAGCGAGAATGTTTCCCTGCTGGGCGAAGTCGGTGTGTACCGCTGGTACCTGACCAACGACGCCCTGGGCACCTCCGATCAGCATTACGCCCCCATCGTCGGTACGGGCCTGGCCTTCCGGCTGGCCGATCCGCTGGATCTGCAACTGCGTTACCGCTACATCGACGATTTGGGCAATGGCCTGACCGGCCGTACCGACGTGCATAACGTCGGCCTGGAAGCCGTCTACTACCCGACCCGCAGCTCGGCACCGGCTCCAGTGGCGGCCCCGGCTCCCGCACCGGCCCCGGCTCCGGCTCCGGCTCCGGTGATTGAAACCAAGCATTTCACCCTGACCTCGGATGTGCTGTTCGACTTCAACAAGGCTACCCTGAAGCCGGCCGGGGTGGCTGCGCTGACCAAGCTGTACAATGACATCCAGCAACTGCAGATGCAGGACAAGAAGACTGTCGTCTACGGCTACACCGATCGCATCGGCTCCGATCAGGCCAATCAGGCACTGTCCGAGCGCCGTGCCCAGTCGGTTGCCAACTTCCTGATCAGCAAGGGACTGCTGCCGGCCAACATCACCGCCATCGGCCTCGGTGAAGCCAATCCGGTCACCGGCACCCAGTGCGCAGAGGGCATGAATCGCCAGCAGTTGATCGTCTGCCTGGCTCCGGATCGCCGCGTCAGCATCGAAGTCAAGGGCGTCAAGGAAGTAGTCGTCAAGCCCTGAGCCGAGCCTCCGCCCAGGGAACCCCACCCTGTTCCATGACCCTAGTGAAGACCGCCGGTTGCGACCGGCGGTTTTTTTATCCGCCAACCGGCGTCGACAACCAGGATCGCGTGGGCTGACAGTCCCGGCCCGCTTGCGCTATGCTGCCCGCCATCCATCCACGCTATCGAGGAGATTATCATGAAGCAAAAACAACCCATCGCCCGCAACGCGCTGCTGGAACTGGCCAACCAGCTGATCCGCGAACACGATGATTACCTGGCCGGCATGGAGGCCATGGATGTCGAAGAGAAACATGGCGTCCTCATCTTCAAGGGGCACTATTTTCTCGATGACCAGGGACTGCCCACGCCACGCACCACCGCCGTGTTCAATATCTTCAAGTTTCTGGCCCACAAGCTGTCGCCAGATTACACCCTGGCCGACTGATCCCCGGCGCCAGGGCGGCAGCCCGGGCCTGCCCCCTCCCCAGGGGGTGTCAGGTTGCCGGCTTGTTGCGTGGTTGCCAGCATCGGCGCCAGATGACAGAATCCGCACACCCGAATCTCGATGACAGCGATCATGAGCACGCACGTCTTTGGCATACGCAATTGCGATACCCTGAAAAAAGCCCTGCGCTGGCTGGATCAGCACCAGATCCCCTACCAGTATCATGACTACCGCCGTGATGGCCTGAGCCGGACCCAACTTGAGCAATGGTGTGCCCGACTGGGTTGGGAAGCCCTGCTCAACAAGCGCGGTACCACCTACCGCGCCCTGCCGGCAGCCGACAAGGAGGCGCTGGATGAGGAGCGCGCCATTGCACTGATGCTGACCCATCCAGCCCTCATCAAGCGCCCCCTGCTGGCGCACGCGGGCCAGCTGCACCTGGGATTCTCCGCGCCACAATACCACGCCATCTTTGCCATTCCCGGCTAAGGAATATCTGCATGTCCGACTCACCCGTTCTGGCCCTGGCCAGGGATCTCATTGCCCGTCCTTCCGTGACGCCCGAGGATGCCGGTTGCCAGCAGTTGATGGCCGACCACTTGGCCGCACTGGGCTTTACCATCGAACCCATGGTATTTCATGATACCACCAACCTGTGGGCTCGCCGCGGCAGTGAAGGGCCGCTGTTCTGTTTTGCCGGCCACACCGATGTGGTACCGCCAGGCCCGCTGGCGAAGTGGGACTCCCCCCCCTTCGAGCCTCAGGTGCGCGATGGCATGCTCTATGGTCGCGGCGCCGCCGACATGAAGGGCTCCCTGGCGGCCATGCTGGTGGCGGTGGAGCGCTTCGTGACGGCGCACCCGGATCACCGAGGCTCCATCGCCTTCCTGATCACCAGTGACGAGGAAGGGCCTTTCATCAACGGCACTCCCAAGGTAGTGGAAACCCTGGAGGCGCGCGGCGAGAAGATCACCTGGTGCCTGGTAGGTGAACCCTCATCCACCCGCCAGGTCGGTGACGTGGTCAAAAATGGCCGCCGCGGCTCCATCACCGGCGATCTGCTGGTGAAGGGCGTGCAGGGGCATGTCGCTTACCCGCACCTGGGGCGCAACCCCATCCATCAGGCCGCCCCGGCGCTGGCCGAGCTGGCCACGACGGTCTGGGATCAGGGCAACGACTTCTTCCCGCCCACCAGCTTCCAGATCCCCAACATCAGTGCCGGCACCGGCGCGTCCAATGTCATCCCCGGCGAATTGCAGGTGCAGTTCAACTTCCGCTTCAGCACCGAACTGACCGATGTGGCCATCAAGGAAAAGGTGCACGCCCTGCTCGACCGGCATGGTCTCGACTACGAGCTGAACTGGACCCTGAGCGGGCACCCGTTCCTGACAGCCTCCGGTGAGCTGGTGGAGGCGACCGTGGCGGCCATTCGCGACGTCAGCGGCCTCACCACCGAGCTGTCCACCAGCGGTGGGACCTCGGATGGCCGCTTCATTGCGCCCACCGGGGCCCAGGTGATCGAGCTCGGCCCCATCAACGCCACCATCCACAAGCTCAACGAATGTGTGAAGGTCGCGGATCTGGAGCAGCTGACCGACATGTATGCGGCCATACTGAGACGGCTGCTGGCATGAGCCCCCTCTTCAGCCAGGCCCAGCTGCTGGGCCTGGATGAGCACCACCTGATCGAATTGCCGGGAGGCCAGCGGCTCACCGCCGCCACGGCAACGGCGTTCCTGGCCATGCAACAGGCGGCCCGCAGCGCCGGTCTGGAACTCGCCGTTGCCTCGGGTCACCGCAACTTTGGCCGCCAATTGCAGATCTGGAACGGCAAGTTCACCGGCCAGCGACCGCTGCTGGATGCCGACAGCCGGCCGCTGGATACGGACCGCCTCGATGAAACGCAGAAGGTGGCAGCCATATTGCGCTGGAGTGCCCTGCCCGGCTGTAGCCGCCATCACTGGGGGACAGATCTGGACCTCTATGCGCCCAATTTGTTGCCGGCCGGGGCACGCTTGCAGCTCGAGCCCTGGGAATACCGGGCCGATGGCTACTTTGCCCCGCTGAGTGCCTGGCTGGATGCCCACATGGCCGATTTCGGCTTCTATCGCCCCTATACCGGCGCCGCCAGCAGCATGGGGGACGAGCCCTGGCACCTCAGCTTCATCCCCGAAGCGCGACAGGCCGAACAGCTGCTGCGCCTGGAAAGCCTAGCAACCTGCCTGCAGAGCGCCGATATTGCCGGCAAGGCCTGCATACTGGCGCAGCTGCCCCAACTATGGCATCAGCTGACAAGCCATGCCCAGGAGAGCACACCATGAATCTCTGGCTCTGGATCGGCCTGCCACTGCTGTTCCTGCTCGGCATTTTTCTCAATGCCATCAAGGATATGAAACGGCTGGAAAAGCAGTTGCCCAAGTACCGGGACAAGATCCGCGAGGTGAAGGACGACGACGACGACTCATGGCCCGACAAGCCCAAGCCCCCCAAGGACGACCAACGCTCCCGCTGATGGCCGGGCGGGTGACAAAACAAAATCGGCGCCCCAAGGCGCCGATTCGCATGCCGCATGCCGCATGCACAAGGTGCATCAGACTTAGTCCAGCTTGACACCCAGGCGACGCGCCACTTCCTCATAGGCTTCAATCACGCCGCCCAGTCCCTGACGGAAACGGTCCTTGTCCAGCTTCTGACGGGTCTGTTTGTCCCACAGGCGGCAGCCGTCCGGGGAGAACTCGTCACCCAGCAGCACCTGGCCTTCAAACAGGCCGAACTCCAGCTTGTAATCCACCAGGATCAGGCCGGCCTCATCGAACAACGTCTTCAGTACCTCGTTGACCTTGAAGGTCAGCGCCTTCATGGTCTCGATCTGCTCATCGGTGGCCCAACCGAAGGAGCGGATATGGAACTCGTTGATCATGGGATCGTGCAGCGCATCATTTTTCAGGAAGAATTCGAAGGTCGGCGGATTGAGCTCCAGCCCTTCCTGCACCCCCAGGCGACGGCAAATGGAACCGGCGGCCACGTTACGGATGACACACTCGACCGGGATCATCGCCAGCTTCTTCACCAGCGCCTCGTTATCGGACAGCAGACGATCCATCTGGGTCGGCACGCCGGCTTCTTCCAGCTTGGACATGATGAAGTGATTGAACTTGTTGTTCACCATGCCCTTGCGATCCAGCTGCTCAACCTTTTCACCGTCAAAAGCAGACGTATCGTTGCGGAACAGCAGCACGAGACGCGTCGGATCGTCAGTGGTGTACACGGATTTGGCCTTGCCACGATACAGTTCGGCTTTCTTTTCCATTTCAGAGCGACTCCAATGAGTGATTAACTGTCAACGCCAGCACGTTTGGGTGCTGGCGCATGCATTACTTGGCCGGTTTGGCTGCCACCGGCGGCTGACTGAAGGCCTTGGCCAGACTCAGGTACATTTTGCTGACCACCTCGTTTTCCACCGGTTTCTTGTCGGCGTCGAACAGGGTGATGGTGGTCTTGTGCCCCAGATCGCCCAGTTGCAGGCGATAACTGCCGGCGGCCAGGCCGAAGCGCGATGACTTGCCAAACTGCCAGAAGCGGCCATCCGGATCCTGATAGTCGGCGACGATAAGGCCCAGCGACTCCTGTTTGCTGGTCACGGTAAAACCGAGGCCAGGCAGTATTGTCAGCAGGCGTTGCCAGGTTGGTTCGAAGCCGGCATCGGCCAGCCAGGCGCTGAGGCCATTGCCATCCAGCCCCAACTGCAGGGGGATGTGACCGGCCTGGCCCTGACGAATACCGCTGCGCATACGCGTGTCGATGAACACCGACAGCTGGTTCATCAGGGCTACCGCATAGCGGCGCTGCTCCAGGGCCGTCAGGGGCTCGGTGCTCAGATCACCATTCAGGTAACGCTCCTGTTGCAACAGCTGCAACCTGACGGCGGTACGATGCTGGGCGGGATCCTGCTCCAGGCTGAAACGATAGCGCTGGCGCAACATCCGCTTGGCATCACTCTCCTCGTTCCAGCTCTCCATGGCCTCGGTGGTGGCAAACCAGCTGGTCTCCAGGCGCTTGACTCCCGGCTCCTGGCTGGCAACCGGTATGCTGCGCTCGGTCAGGAAGGCAAACAGCAGGCTCCAGAGCTCCTCGTCCAGCGACTGATTGATACTGCGCGGTGAAAACCAGAGGCTGACAGACTGCGGGCCAAGCTCGCCCCGGCTGCCGGCGGTCAGATTGAGGATCTGCAGCGGCGGGCGCACATCGACCTCGCTGCCCAGCAGGACGGGCCTGTCGCTTTTTTGCAGCGGCGGCAGCCGGTACTCACTGGTAAAGTCGGGCGCCTGCAAGTTCGAGGGGATACTCAGGGGCGCCGGCGCCAACCGCTCCTGGGTGTAATCAAAATCACGATTGGCCTGCTTGCGCTCCGCCTCGGAGCTGCAACCGCTGACCAGGCTCAATCCCAGCAGCCCCATCATCAGCAGCCTGACGGATATTCCTTTCTCCATACGTTTAAGCACGCCTCATCAACTCCGCTCGGATCGGCCTCTGCTCCACCGGCGCTGCCCGTCGATGGACAGTGGCGTCGGCGGCAGACGCGGATCAGCATTGGCAATCCATCCCGAGCGGACACGCGCCCTGTTGGCCGGGATTGAATTGGATTCAACAAACAATGCCTGATGTAACGGCATCAATCTTTGGTTCAGCGCCAAGGCCAGCTCCCGGCCGCCGGGCAGTGGGGGGCTCTTGCCATGCTGCCAGGGGCATTGCCCTTGCGAGGTCACGGTCGCAGCCGGCTCATGCGGGAACATTATAAAGCTTTTGCGCCAGACCACTAGCCTCGCCGAGGGTGACGACATGGCGCGCCCTCCGGCGGGGCCGGTTTATTGTAGTCAGCCAGCACCGACAAACCCAGGGCGCCGGCCGGAGCCGGGGGGATAAGGGCAACGAGACTGCCGCTGCACATGCAGCCCCCATCTTGCAGGCGAAGTATGGTACGGCCCGCCCCGGGCAATTACAAGGCGCACGCACCCTGTGCGCGTCTGTCCGCATCCCGAGGCCCCGTGCTACCATCACTGCAGCAACGATTGGCGCAAAGCGAGCCCGAATTCACCGGCTTGCCGTCACCGAGACAGCAGCTCTTCCCCTCGGCCACAAGGAGTGAACCCAGCCATGCACAACCTAACCAGCGGGAGCCCGGCTCCCGATTTCAGCCTGCCGGATCAGAACGGTCAGCCAGTCACACTGCAGGATCTGCGCGGCCGCAAGGTACTGGTCTATTTTTACCCCAAGGCAATGACCCCGGGATGCACCACCCAGGCGTGCGGTCTGCGCGATGTGCAGGCCGAGCTGGCCGCCCTGAACGTGGTGGTGCTTGGCATCAGTCCGGATGCGCCGGCGCGGCTAAAAAAATTCGAGGAAAAACAGGCGCTCAACTTCCGGTTGCTGGCCGATGAGGATCACCAGGTCGCGGAGGCCTTCGGGGTATGGGGACCGAAGAAATTCATGGGCCGGGAGTATGACGGCATTCACCGGCTCAGCTTTCTGATTGATGAGCAGGGACAGATCGAGCAGGTATTCACCAAGTTCAAGACCAGCACTCACCATCAGGTGGTGCTGGATTACCTGCAGCGCCCGGCAGACTGAGCGTGCCATGATGCGGCCCCGTGACCAGGGGGCCGCATCATTCAGGTCCCGGAAGCGGGGGACTCAGACGATGAAGAATTTGGCATTGACCCAGGCGATGACGAAGTAGCTGGAGAGCAACGCCGACAACGCCAGGATCAATGGCCGCATCATGGGTTTGTTGCGGGTAAACAGGACGATGGCCAGCATGGTCGGATAGAGGCCGAACAGGTAGCGCGGGAAGGCATTGGTGCCGGTCACTATGGGCACGAAGATGCATACCAGCATGAGCACCGCCTCGGCATAGCGCCGCTGCCAGAACAGGTATCCATTCAGCAGCCACCCCAGCGCGATGACCACCGACAGATAATACTTGCGCCCACCGGTTTCAAACCCGGACCACCAATACTCGAAGGGATTGTCGAACATGCGTCCCCAGGCCAGCTGTATGTTCTTGAACGCAAACGCATCACCGATGTGAAAGTGCATGTAGAACATGTAGCCGAAGATCGCCAGCGGTATCACCCAGATGGTCAGCCAGACCCGCAGGCCACGATCGCCGAGCCGCACCAGCTCGCGCCAGCCATAGGCCTGCAGCGCCAGGATCAACACCGAGAACACCACCATGACCCCCAGGTTGCGGGTCGCCGTCAGCGCCACCCCGGCCAGCGCCACCCACAGCCAGCGATGGCGATAGGCAAACAGGAATACCACCAGCATCAGCGCCATGAACGTGGACTCGGTATAGGGGGCGATGAAATAGATGGAGTAGGGTGAGAATGCCAACAGCCAGACCCCGTAGCGCGCCACTTCCAGACTCTGCCCCAATTGCCGCAGGCAAAGGAAAAACAGCGGCAAGGCCGCCAGGAAGGAAAGATTGGCGATCAGGTAAAAGGCCTTCAGGGTGCCGATGCCGAGCAGCTCTCCCAGCCAGTGTCCGGCCAGCGGGAACAGGGGGAAGAAAGCCCAGTTGGCCGCATGTCCGGTGGTGAGACCGTGGGGAAAGGTGTCGTAGCCGATGTCGGCGATACTGAGAAACCAGCCGCAGTCGAATTGGCAGAAAATACCGGGAATATCCACATCAATGGACTCCGCCAGATTCAACGCCGTGGTATCGATGAGATCGGTCTCCACGTTGTAATGCATGGCACCAAAGAAGCCAATGGCGTAGAGCACGGCCCGGCTGATCAAAAAGGCCAGCACTATCATGCCCCAATCTTTCCTGCCGATGGAGAGCGGTTCGACAAGCACGTTTACGTTTTCTGCACGCATAGGGTGGACAACTCCACTAGATCACACGAAGACCCAGATCCGGGCCAGAAGATAGGTTACCAGCGGCACCATCAGGGTAGCGATGGCAATCGCCGGCCAGCCACCGAGTCCCAACCAGATGAGGACGGTCAGCAGCAGGTTATTCAACCCATAAGAGATAAGCGCCACTATCAGGAACTTGCGTATCGAGCCCGGCTTGTTGAAGGTGAAGAACCGGTGGCCGAGAAACGACACCCAGAAAGCCAGGCTGAAGGCCACCAGATTGACCCCGAACTCGGAGGCATCCGGATAACGCCAGAAACAGAGCCAGGCCACCAGCAGATGCGAGGCCGTGGCTCCGCCTCCGACGATGGCAAAGCGCAGCAGCCGCCAGAATTCGCCACGCGCCATCATGCCTCGGCCGGCCCTGTCGGCTGTCCGGCGGGCTCCCGGGCATACTGACCGTAGACACCCTCCACCACAAACACCGGCCGCTGCTTCACTTCCAGGAACATGCGCGCCACGTATTCCCCCAGCACGCCGATGGAGAGCAACTGCATGCCGCCGAGAAACAGCACTACGCACATCAGGGAGGCGTAACCCGGAATGTCGACCCCGGTGGCCAATACCTTGCCGATGATAAACAGCATGAACAGGAAACTCAGGGCCGCAACCCCGGCACCGACATAACTCCAGACCCGCAGCGGCCAGCTGGAAAAGCTGAGCAGACCATCCAGGGCGAAGTTCCACAGTTTCCAGTAGTTGAACTTGGTGGTCCCCGCCTGGCGTGCCGGGCGTTCGTAGGGCACCCCTATGGCCCTGAAGCCGGGCCAGGCAAACAGCCCCTTCATGAAGCGGTTACGCTCGGGCAACTGGTTGATCACATCCACCACCCGGCGGTCCATCAGCCTGAAATCACCAGCATTTTCAGGTATTTGCATCGTTGTCGACACGGCATTGAAGAAGCGGTAGAAGCCGCCGGCGGTCAACCGCTTCATGGGGGTATCCGCGGTGCGGTCGGTCCTTACGCCATAGACCGTATCGTAGCCCTGCTGCCACAGACGGACAAACTCCAGGATCAGCGCCGGCGGATCCTGCAGATCCACATCCATGGGTACCACGGCATCGCCACGCGCATGGGCCAGCCCCGCCGTCATGGCCGCTTCCTTGCCGAAGTTGCGCGCCAGATTGACCAGGCTCACCCTTGGGTCGCGCGCTATCACCTCGGTGATGATGTCACGGGTGCGATCGCGGCTGCCGTCATTGATGAACAGGATCTGCAGTTGGTCGCGCAGGGGCGCCAGTTCCCGATCCATGCTGTCGATGAAGGACTGGATGTTTTCTTCTTCGTTGTAGACCGGCACCACCAGCGACAGGGTAAAACGCTCTCTATCCATGAAAAAACCTCATCACTCCAGGTGAGAAAGCATGAATGACTGGAACAGCAACGCATGACTGGCATGCAGACTGATCAGATTGGGTGTCAGCGGATCGGCCACCAGCAGGCCGCTCGGCAGCTCCACCGCAAAGCGGTTCGCCCCGGCCTGGTCAAAATGCAGGGTTTCGGACCATTGAGTCCCCACCGAGACGCGCAATTCGACCCCGTCCACGGGCGTCGTCAACTGCCCCTCGAAACGCAGCCGACCCGGCACCCGGTGCAAAGTGAAATAGAGGCCGCCCTCGCCGCTGAATTCGGAGCCTCGGCCAGCCTTGTCGGGTTTGGACCAGCCCTGACGCGTCAGATAAAAAGCGCGTTCCGTGACCAGATCGATGGGGGTACCGGGAATGTAGGCCAGGGTCTGGTTTCTGCTCCAGAACTTGGTTTTCATCTCCAGATAATACATCCGGTACGCCATACTGACGTTCGGATGTGCTGCCAGGTACAGGACGCCCAGGTAGAAGGCGGACAGTGCGAGAATTAACAGAATAAAGAGCGCTTTAAGCTTGCGTTGCATACTTGCCACACCTCATTTTCGAGTGCGCCCATGCTAATGCAGAATCCGCAGCAACAACAGAGCGTGCGCCCGGCATCAGGTAAATATATTTTCCCGCGCCTGCGTGGTCTCACCGGCCAAGGCTTGATGCCGCTCAACGCTTAACGCCGCCAGGCGTGGCAGAATCCGACACCAACAATGCGATAACAGTGATTGCACTCATTGTTCACATTGCAGCAGAATCCTTAGCAAAATGTCCTGCGAATCATCGTCACCAGACCAGAAGGAACACACCGATGAACATGACCCACGCCCAGCGCCTGATCCTCAGCAACCAATACGACATTCTAAGCAAGCTGGATCCGCAGCGCGCCGAGCACTACAAGCAATGCCAAACCATCATTGAGCGCGGTTATGGCCTGCAGATGCTGGAGCTGGAGAAGGGATTCGGCTACCTGAGCGAAGAGGTGTGCCGCGAGGTACTGGACAGCTTGGAGATGTACCATGCCATGAAGGTCTCTTACGAAAACCTGCCCGCCGATGAGCGCCGGGAGCTTGCCTTTTCGCGCCTGGAGTTCATCGGTTATTCCCGCAGCCATGAAAAGGCGCTGGCCGACTATGTCTGCTACCTGCTGGATGTGGAGCGCCGCTTCCCTGAGCTTGAAAAGGGGTGTGCCGATCTCAACTCCGAGCTCGCCATGCGCGACAAATACCAGCGCATGCTGAATGCCTGGAAGGCCTGCCCTCGCCTCTACAAGCTTTCCATCCAGGAAATCCGCAAGATCCTCGCCGCCTGAGACGGTCCAGGGGGCCAGCGGCCCCCTGGACATCATCGCGGGCATGCCGCCTATCCGGCCGACGTCAGGCGCCTGAGCTGCCATTCCTGTATCCAGCAGCCCAGCTTGATGCCGGCCAGCATCGCCAGCACGAAGCCAACCGCGCTGGCCTGGCCGCTGGCCAGCAACGCCAGCGCCGGTCCCGGACAGACGCCCACCAGCCCCCAGCCGATACCAAACAGGGCAGCGCCCAGCAGCAGCACCGGCTCGATGCCCGCCTTGTTGCTCAGATGAAAAGGCTGGCCTGACAGGCTCTGCCGACGCGGTTTTATCAGCAGCAGGTAACCGGGCAGGAACACCCCTATGGCGGCGACCATCACCAGAGCCAGGCTTGGATCCCAGACTCCGGCCAGATCCAGAAAACCCTGCACCTTCTGCGGCTGCACCATGCCGGAGACCGCCAGCCCCAGTCCGAACAGCAATCCGGAAAACAGACTCGTCAATCGCATGCTTGCCTCCTCAGAGCCCGTGACGGATCAAAAAAACCGTGATGAAGCCGCCGGCCATGAAAGTAAGGGTGGCCACCAGCGAACGCAGCGATAACCGCCCCATCCCGCATATGCCATGCCCGCTGGTACAGCCATTGCCCAATTTGGCCCCCAGCCCCACCAGCAGCCCGGCGACCAGCAATGCGGCGGGTGAGGCCTCAAGCAAGGGTAACGGACTCAGCCCCAGCACAAAGGCCAGAGCTGCACCCGCTATCAGGCCCCCGAGAAACAGCAAGCGCCACTGTACATCGTCGCGCCGAGGGCTCAACAAACCGGCCAGCAGACCACTGATACCGGCTATGCGTCCCTCGACCCACAGCAGCAGCAAGGCGGCACCGCCGAGCATCATGCCGCCAGCCAGGGCAGACCAGGGGGTAAAATCACCGATTGTCATATGCTTATCTATACTCCTCAGTAGTGTGGTAGCTGCACCGGCCTGGCAGCCAATACAGCCCATGCAGCCCATGCAGCCCATGCATTAGCGCTTGCTTGGTACCAGCTCATTTTAACAGCAAGACCTAAATTAACAACATCTAATATACTGGAGATGACCATGACAATGAATAATGCGGTGCGCGTGGTGGCGGGGGTCATGATAGTGCTGTCGCTGCTCCTGACCTATTGGGTGCATGGCGCCTTCGCCTGGTTAACCCTGTTGATCGGCCTCAACCTGATCCAGAGCGCCTTCACCGGCATCTGCCCGGCGGAGATGCTGCTGAAGCGGTTCGGTTTCCACGGCTAAGCCGCAGGGCGGCCCGAGGGGGCCGCCCGTCGGCGCGAACGGCGGCTGCAGATGCACATGGATGACTGGATGCACTCGGCACCACAATGGTACGCTTGAATCCAAGTTGCGCTACAATAGTGCGCCATGTGGCACCAATTATGGGCAACAACCGCCTGAATCGCACCCCTATCATTGGCATAACCCTTGCTGAGATATTCCATCAATCCATAAACCAGACGTAACCAACGAGGTTTAGCATGCCCGCGATCCCCCCCCCGCCTCCGGATATGTATGATGAAATGCTGCTCCCCGACGGTCGCTGTCGTCCCCATTACCAGGCCTACTGGAACTGGCTGAGCCAGATGGACGCCAAGACCCTGCAGCAAAAGCGGGAAGAAGCCGATCTGATGTTTCACCGGGTCGGCATCACCTTCAACGTCTATGGCGATGCCGAAGGCTCGGAGCGACTCATTCCCTTCGACAACCTGCCTCGCATCATTCCCGCCGCCGAATGGCAGCGCCTGGATGCCGGCATCCGCCAGCGCGTCACGGCACTCAACTGCTTCCTGCACGACATCTATCACGAGCAGCACATTCTCAGGGCCGGTGTGATCCCCAAGGAGCAGGTACTGACCAATGAGCAATACCAGCCCTGCATGCAGGGCGTCACCCTGCACCGCAAGATCTACGCCCACATCACCGGGGTGGATCTGATCCGCAACGCCGATGGTGATTACTATGTCCTGGAGGACAATCTGCGTACCCCCTCCGGGGTCTCCTACATGCTGGAAAATCGCAAGATGATGATGCGCCTCTACCCGGAGCTCTTCAGTCATCAACAGGTCGCCCCGGTGGAGCGCTATCCATCCCTGCTGCTGCAGACCTTGCGCGAGAGCAGCCGGGAGGAGAATCCCTGTGTGGTGGTGCTGACCCCGGGCCGCTTCAACAGCGCCTACTTCGAGCACAGCTTCCTGGCCCAGCAGATGGGGGTCGAGCTGGTGGAGAGCGCGGATCTGTTCGTCAAGGATGGCCGGGTCTTCATGCGCACCACCCTGGGGCCGCAACAGGTGGACGTCATCTATCGCCGCCTGGACGATGCCTTCCTCGATCCCCTGGCTTTCCGCCCCGACTCCATGATAGGCGTTCCCGGCCTGCTTTCCGTCTACCGCGCCGGCGGTGTGGTGCTGGCCAATGCCATCGGCACGGGGGTGGCTGACGACAAGTCCATCTATCCCTACGTCCCCGATATGATCCGCTTCTACCTGTCGGAAGAGCCGCTCCTCAATAATGTGCCGACCTGGCAATGCCGAAAGCCGAAGGATCTCGGCCATGTGCTGGCGCACCTGCCCGAGCTGGTGGTCAAGGAGGTACACGGTGCCGGAGGCTACGGCATGCTGATCGGTCCCTGTGCCAGCAAGGCGGAGATCGAACTCTTCCGCGAGCGCATCAAGGCGCGGCCGGACAACTACGTGGCCCAGCCCACCCTCTCCCTCTCCACCTGCCCGACCTTCGTCGAGGCGGGAATAGCTCCCCGGCACATCGATTTGCGCCCCTTCGTGCTCTCCGGGCGCGAGATCCGCCTGGTCCCCGGCGGTCTGACCCGCGTGGCCCTGACCCAGGGTTCCCTGGTGGTCAACTCATCCCAGGGGGGCGGCACCAAGGACACCTGGATACTGGAGGATTCCCTATGCTGAGCCGTACCGCCAGTGAACTCTACTGGATGTCCCGCCACCTGGAGCGTGCGGAAAACACCGCCCGCATGCTGGACGTGACCAACAGCATGTCGCTGATGCCGATGATCGATGCCGATCACAGCGAACTGGTTGCACCGCTGACCATCACCGGTACCCATACGCCCTATCTGGCCAAATATGACGGCGTCAGCATGCGCAACCTGCTGGAGTTTTTCACCCTGGATGAAAGCAACCCCGGTAGCATTTTCAATTGCATTCGTATCGCACGGGACAATGCCCATTCGGTCCGCGGACGTATCTCCGCCGAAGTGTGGGAAAGCATCAACGCCACCTGGCTGGAGATGAGAAAGATACGCCACCGAGGCATCGACAAGCTGGGGGCCAACGACTTCTTCGACTGGGTCAAGGAGCGCTCGCACCTGTTCCGCGGCGCCACCTTCGGCACCATGATGCGCAGCGATGCCCTGAGTTTCGTTCGCCTGGGTACCTTTTTGGAACGCGCCGACAACACCGCCCGCATCCTGGCCGTCAAGTATCAGGTGATGCAGCAGGAAGAGGACACCGCCCGCGCCTACTATCGCTGGAACGCCGTGCTGCGTTCGGTGGGTGCTTACGAAGCGTATCAGGAGCTCTACAAGCAGAGTCCGACCGGCGACAAGGTTGCCGAGCTGCTTATCCTGCGCAATGAGGTGCCCCGCTCCCTGCGAGCCTGCCTGGAGGAAGTTGAAGCGCTGCTCAGCCAGATTGAGGGCGACGCCGGCAAGGAGCCACGGCTGCTGGCCTGTATCCAGCATGCCCGCCTGCGTTTTGGCAATATCGACTCCCTCACCGCCATGGGGCTGCATCAGTTCCTGGATCAATTTCTGGAAGAGACCCATGCCCTCGCCGAAAGCATCCACCGCGCCTATCTGGAACTAAGATGAAACTGACCATAGAGCACAGCACCCATTATCATTACCGCCAAGAGGTACGTCACAGTACCCAGTACCTGCGTCTGACGCCCCAGGCCTCCCGTCGCCAGCAGATCCTCTCCTGGGAGCTGAAACTGCCTCGCGGCGCCACCTGCACCACCGACAGTTTCGGCAACATCCTGCATGTGCTGACGTTGGACCAACCCCATGAGATCATTCATATCCAGGCCCGCGGCGAGGTGGAGATCCAGGACGAGATGGAAGAGCCGCAGCCGGGAGGCTTGTCGCCGCTCATCTACCTGCGTCACAGCTATCTGACGCAACCGGATGACGCACTGCGCAGCCTGGCCCTTGCCTGGCAGGATCGGCACGCTCCCATGGCGGGCCTGCAGCGCCTGATGACGGCAATACTGGGCCACATGCCCTATACTCCGGGCAGCACCGACGCCACTTACAGTGCCGCCGAGGCCTATGCCGCCCGTCGCGGTGTCTGTCAGGATCATACCCATGTTTTCTTGGCCTGCTGTCGCAGCAACGGCATACCGGCACGCTATGTCAGTGGTTATCTGTACACGCCGGACTCGACCCATGTGGCCACCCATGCCTGGGCCGAGGCCTGGGTAGAGGGCCGCTGGCATACCTTCGATGTGACCAACAACAGCATGCGCCCCAACCAGCATCTGAAACTGGCCGTGGGCATGGATTACCTGGATGCCTGCCCGGTACGCGGGGTACGCTTCGGCGGCGGTGAGGAAGCCATGCACAGCCTGGCCGCCGTGAGCCAACTCGGTACCATAACGAGCCCACTTGACGCCGCCGTCCAGTAACAGCGGCACATGCCACCCAGAGAGAGACCCGGATCAATGACCTACTGTGTTGCCATGCGCCTGGCGGATGGCCTGGTGTTTGCCTCCGACTCCCGCACCAATGCCGGCGTCGATCACATCGCCACCTTTCGCAAGCTGCATGTGTTCCAGCAGGCAAACGAGCGGATCCTGGTGCTGCAAAGTGCCGGGAACCTGGCCACCACCCAGAGTGTGCTCAGCCTGCTGCGCCAGCGCTGCCACGACGACAAGCTCAACATGATGAATGTGCCCTCGCTGTACGACGCGGCCACCCTGGTAGGTGCCACGGTACGGGAGGTGATAGAGCGTGATGGCGGGCACCCGCACCGCAGCGGGATCAGTTTTGGCTGCAACATCCTGCTGGGCGGTCAGATCCGCAACGAGGGAACCCGGCTGTTTCACATCTATCCGGAGGGCAACTTCATCGAGGCCACGGAAGATACCCCCTACTTCCAGATTGGCGAAAGCAAATACGGCAAGCCCATCATCGACAGGGTTCTGCAGTTCGATACCTCGCTGGAACAGGCGATGCAGTGCGCCCTGCTGTCCATGGACTCCACTCTGCGCAGCAATCTGTCGGTAGGCCTGCCCCTGGACGTAATGCTCTATCCGGTTGATAGCTTCTCCGCGGATGCCCAGTATCGCGTCTGCGAGAGCCATCCCCACTATCAGACGCTGCGCAAGATCTGGGGCGAAGGGCTGGCACAACTCTTCAACCAATTGCCACCGCTGGCCCTCTAGCTGGCCCGCGCCTGGGGGACCCCGTGTCCCCCTGCATCGCCCCATGCCTGAATTGGAAACGCTCACACCCATGCGCCGCCCCATGGCATACTGATGACGTCATCTGGGACACCCAACTTGCCCGCTCTGGTCCGGTTGGCGATAATGACTCCGCTTTATCGACCGTTTAGCCTCTGTTTAAGGGACAACATGGCAACCATCAAAGATGTGGCAAGGCTTGCCAACGTATCCATCGCCACCGTATCACGGGTGGTCAACCACTCCCCCAAGGCCGGGCCGGCGGCGCGGGAGGCGGTGCGCAAGGCCATGGATGAGCTCGGCTATCGACCCAATGCCTACGCCCGTGCCCTGGTCAGCGGCGTCAGCGACACCATGGGCTGCATGGTCTTCGATGTCTCGGATCCTTTTTTCGGCGCCATGGCCAAAGCCATCGATCATGTCGCCCGGGAAAACCAGAAGCACCTGCTCATCGGCAATGGTCTGCATGATGCACAGCGGGAACGGCAGACCCTGGAGCTGCTGATCGGCAAATCCTGCGATGCCCTGGTGGTACACAGCAAGGCCCTGAATGATGAGGAGCTGCTGAGCTACGCCCGGCAGCTACCGGGCATGGTACTCATCAACCGCTGCATACCGGAGATAGCCGATCGCTGCGTCTGGCTGGACAATCGCTATGGCAGCTATGCCATCACCCAGCACCTCATCGAGCTGGGACATCGCCACATTGCCTATATCGCGTCCAAATTTGATATTCACGATACCCACGAGCGCATTGCCGGCTATCAACAAGCCATGCAGGAGGCAGGGCTGGCGGCCGAGGCCATTCCCATCGAGCGCGCCGAGGCCAACGAAGAGGGTGGCGAGCTGGCCATGCAGAACCTGCTGGGACGCGGGCAGTCCATCACCGCCGTGGTCGCCTATAACGATGCCATGGCCACCGGGGTCATCTCGGTGCTGGCGGACAATGGCCTGTGCATCCCCGAAGATGTCTCCGTCGTCGGCTTCGACGATGTGATCTTCGCTCGCTATTTCCGTCCCAAGCTGACCACCATGCGTTATCCCATCAGCATGATGGCGGGACTGGCAGCGCGCATGGCCATCCAGTTGGCCAAGGGCGAAACACCGGAGCAAGCGCCTGCCGCCTTCCGCCCGGTGCTGGTGCGCCGTCAATCGTCCAGCGTCTGTCCCGGCAGCCACGACTGAGCAGCCACTGACACAGCGGGCCCGCCGATCTGCATCGGCGGGCCCTCTGTCATTGTGCCAGTAAGACTCCGTATCAGAAACGTGCGGTGGCCATCTGAAAGGTCTTGAAGCCACCGGAGAGATTGCGGGCCCGGAAGCCGGCATTGACCAGCAGGCGACAGGCCACATGACCACGCAGACCGACCTGGCAGGTCACCAGGATCTCCTTGTCCCTGGGCAGATTGTGCAGCTGCCCGCGCAGCTCATCCACGGGTATGTTGATGGCGCCCTCGATACGACCGTGACTCTCCAGCTCGCCCGGATTACGTACATCCAGCACCCACTGCTCATCGCCACGTGCCAGCACATCCTCGCTGTGACAGATGGCCGTATCGCCCTTCAACAGGTTGGCAGCCACAAAACCGGCCATGTTCACCACATCCTTGGCCGAGCCGAAAGGGGGGGCGTAGGTGAGCTCCAGATCCTGCAGATCATACACCGTCAGCCCGGCACGCTGAGCCACCGCCAGCACATCGATACGCTTGTCGACGCCATCCTTGCCCACGGCCTGAGCCCCCAGGATGCGACCATCCGCCGGATCGAACAGCAGTTTCAGGCTGACCGGATGGGCTCCCGGGTAGTAGCCGGCATGGCTGCCCGGATGCACATAGATCTTCTCGAACGCCAGGCCCGCCCGCTTGAGGGCCTTCTCATTGAGGCCGGTGCTGGCCACCGCCAGATCGAACAACTTGCAGATGGCCGTGCCCTGGGTGCGCTTGTAGTATTCGTTGCGTCCGAGCATGTTGTCGGCGGCAATCCGCCCCTGCCGGTTGGCGGGGCCGGCCAGCGGGATCAGGGTCGGCTGACCGGTGACAAAATCGGTTTCCTCCACCGCATCGCCAACGGCAAAGATATCCGCATCCGAGGTACGCATGCCGGCATCCACCCAGATGCCGCCACGGGGCCCCAGCTCCAGGCCGGCCTGGGCGGCCAGCAGTGTCTCCGGCTTCACGCCTATGGCCAGGATCAGCAGACCGGTATCCAGTTGCTGACCATCGCTCAGGGTCAGCCGCAGGCCACGTACCCCCGACTCGGTGGCCGCCTCGAAGTCACCGCTCGCCTCCTGCTCTGCCGGCGGCAGATCCAGAGTTTCCACGCTCATCAAACCGGTATTCAGACGCAGATCGATGCCCCTGTCGACCATGGCCTGATGCAGCAGGTTGGCCATCTCCCTGTCCACCGGCGCCATCACCTGTCCGGAAAGTTCCACCAGCGACACCTTGAGGCCGCGCTGATGCAGCGCCTCCATCATCTCCAGGCCGATGAATCCCCCGCCCACCACGGTGGCATGCGCGGGTTTATCATGCTCCAGCGCCGCCAGGATGCGATCCATGTCGGGAATATTGCGCAGGCTGAAAGTATGCGGATTATCGATGCCGGGGATGGGCGGGCGTAGCGGCGCAGCGCCCGGGCTCAGCAGCAGCTTGTCATAGCTCTCCTGATATTGCTCACCGGTCAACAGGTTGCGCACCGTAACCTGCTTCTGTGCCCGCTCGATGGCCACCACCTCGTTGAAGGTCCGCACCTCGATATTGAAACGACGCTTCAGGCTCTGGGGCGTTTGCAGCAGCAAGGCATCGCGGGAGGGGATGTCGCCACCGATATGGTAGGGCAGCCCGCAATTGGCAAAGGAGATGAATTCACCGCGCTCGAACAGGATGATTTCGGCGGTTTCGCTGAGCCGGCGTGCACGGGCGGCGGCGGAGGCGCCACCGGCCACCCCGCCTACAATCAGGATCTTGGTCATGCTGGAGTCCTTGGCAAAAAGCTGGTTTATAATTTAGATTCTTCTAAATTAGATTTCAATAGTTAATTGCCGGCCGCTGCGCAAGTCCTAGAATTCAAACTTGTAGAACAGATCCACCGCCTGATTGAGTCCGCTCAGTGCCTGCAAATAGAGCCGCGGCATCAACTCGAGGCGAATACGCACCTCGCTGATGGAGGTGAATACCCCGACGCCATACTGGATCTGCAGCCCCGGCAACAGGTTGCCACTGACACTGACCTGGGTATCGGCGCCGCTGCCGGTGGTATCCAGCGTGAAATCCTGCAGCCCCAGGTTCTCGCTCAGACTGGCGAACAGGCCGCCAGTCTGGCCCAGTCCCGCTCCCAACAACATGGCGGTCATGGCCTCGTTGCTGGATCCTGAACCGGTGGCCGAGGAGCTCTTGCCCCGCAGCAGATAGGAGAACTTGTCGGTATTTGGCAGCTCGGGCTCGGAGAACAGTTGGGCTTCCGGCGCCGACGCCGGCCCGCTCACCCTGACGCCGACCGTGATGTCATCGTCCTCCATGGTCGCGGGATCGCGGATAGCGTCTACCGCCAGATAAGGCTGCGCCAGATTGCCGGAGAAGAGCAGGCGACCACTGCGGATCAGCAAGTTTTGCCCGTAGGCCTTGTAGCGCCCGTCCACCAGATTGATGCGTCCCTGACCGCGCAGGCTCTTGCCGGGACTCATGCTCAGCTCCAGGCTGCCCGTCAGCCGGGTCTTGAGATCCAGCGCCGTCAGCCGCACATCGGAGCCCAGCAACAGCTTCAGATTAAGATAAAACGGCAGCGGTGTTGGCTTGGCCAGCGCCGGCTGCTGCGGCCCCACTATGATGACATCATCCGAGACATCCACCACGTCCTCGGGCAGGCTCTTCACCTCGATGCGTGCCCTGGGTATGACCACGGTGCCCGTCAGACGCAGCTCCTCGCCAAAACTCATCCGCAACTGCGGATTGGCGGTGGCCCGGCCGTAGCCCCCCAATCCCAGCCGCAACCCCGCTCCGGACAGGCTGAGCTCACCCTGGGGTTGTCCACTCTGCCAGTCCATGACACCGCGCAGGTCCAGCTTACCCTTGCCCATCAGCAAGCTGCCACGCAGGTTGGCTCGGGTACCGGCGATATCCAGCACCGCCTGCAGTTGCCGGATGGAGGCAAGATCCTGGCTGGTATCGATCTCCCCTTCGCTCAGGCGCACCTGGCCATGAAATTGCGGCGCAGAGAGGGTGCCCGCCAGGCGTCCCTTGGCATCCACACGCCCCGTGGTGCGGTGCAGCTCGTCAACCAGGGGGGCGATGCCGGCGAGGCGCAGGTTTTCCAGCATCACGGTGCCCCCCAACCGGCGCGCACCCAGCGGCTCCTCCAGACGCACATCCAGCTTGGCCTGTCCCAGCGCCGCAGAATCGAAATCCAGCACCACTTCGCCCAGCCGCTCATCAAGCTGCAGGCGCAAAGAGAACGCGCGGTACTCCGATGAGCGATCATCGGCAATGATATTGCCGGGCCCGGTCTCCAGGGTCAGCGCCATCCGTGGCCGCCCCTGACGCCAGCCCAGCTTGCCCTGCCCCTGCAGCCGGCTCTGCCAGCTGAAATGCGGCGGATACCAGGGCTTCAAGCGCGCCGTGGTCAACTGCTGCAAGCGAACGCTGAGCTCCCCCTGGGCGGCGGACAGCCGTGCCGGCTCCACGCAGACACTGTCGGCCTCCGAACGCCAGCACTGCCCACCCAATTGCCATTGGGTGAAGGGCGACTTGCTGGCCAGCGACAGGGGCTGCTCCAGCGCCCAGCGCCCCATCTCGGTATCAAGCTCTCCCCGCAGCAGACGCCCGCTCCAGCCGGAAGCACGCCAACGGCCCTGCAACTCGAACAAGCCGGCCAGCGGCGTGCCGGCAAACTCCAGACGCAAACGGTGCGCCGCTTCATTACCGTCCAGCGACAGACGCAAATCCCGGAACCGGTTTTCTCCCTGCTGCAGCTCCCTGGCCGTCAACATCAACCGTCCGCCCACCTTGGGCGCCAGAGTGGCATTCCCCTTGACGCTGAGGTGGCTCAGCTGCAGCCCCTGCCCCTGCAGGGCAGGAATGCTCAGCGCCAGCTCGACAGCGGGTTGCTTGAGCGGGCCGTCGATGCGGGCCGTCCCCTGCAACTGGCCGCTCAGCGGCGGGTAAAGGGCTGACAGCGTAGGCGCATCCAGGCGCGCCCGCAGATCCCAGCGCTCGGCCAGGCTACCGTCTACCCGCAAGCGGTTGGGGCCCGAGTCGAGCAGCAACTGCTCGACGCGCCAGTGCTGTCGATGATTGCCACTGAGCTGCCCCGACAGGCCGAGGGGATACCCGTTCAGCTGCCCCTTGACCTGCAACTTTTCAAGAGCCAGCTGCCAGCCCCCGTCACGCCACTGGAAACGGCTGCGCGTATCGCCCTTGAGATGCCCGCTGAGCTCGGGCCGCAAGCGCGACAAATCCTTGCTGGATAACGCCAGGCTGCCCTGCCATGTCAGGCCGTTTCGCCAGTCAAGCTCGCCCTTGGCCGAAACCTCCGTCTGCCCATCGCTCAGCCGCAGCGGCTGCAGTTCGACCCCGTCGAGATCGCCGGCCAGCTTGAGCGCCAGCGAGAAGGGCGGGTAGTCCGGCACGCTGATCCCGCTATCCAGTTGCAGGCGATACCCATCGAGATCCCCCTTGGCCGCCAGTTTACCCTGTTGCGCCCGATAGACGGCCTGACCCGTCAATGGCCAGTTGAGTTGCTGCCAGCTGCCCTCCAGGCTGAAGGGCAACGCCTTGCTCAGCGGCTTGAGCCGCCCGGCCAGTTGCAGTTGTTCCTGGCCACTGAGGGTCAGGCTGAACCCTAAGTCGCTCAGATCGCCCTCGGCCTGCATGCGGGCCTGCCGTCCCTTGAGCTGGCCCTGCAGCCAGGGGTCCGTGGTGCTGGCCGTCAGCTCGGCCTTGAGGGCATAGTACTGCTCAAAAATCATCTGGCCGCTGAGTGACGCCTCGCCCAAGGCATGCTGGGCCGCCAGCTGGCGTACCTCAAGGCGCGTGCCGGTAAAATTGCCACTTAAGCGCAGATCCAGCATGCCGGTATCGAAACCGGGCTGGTGATAACGCCCCTGAGCCAGCGTCAGCTCATCAAGCTCAATGGCAAAGGGAATGAAGACCTCGGGCAGCGAGGCCAAGGCGCCGGCCGGTGTCACCTCCGCGGCGGGCGCGGCCGGGCTTGCCCGCACGGCAACGGCTCCCTCGGCGGCGGCCGGAAGAGGCGCGGCGGCAGCGGGCAGCGTCTCCCCTGCCGGCAACAGTTCAACCTCGACCCCGGCACTCTGGGTGGCGGACAGATGCAGTGTCTTGCCGCGCCAGCTGGCCGCGCTGTCCAGGGCATCCACCCGCACCTTGACTGCCGGCGAGTTCAGTTGAAAGTCGCGCACCCGCAACTGCTGCAATCGAATGGCCAGGGGCATCACAAACAGGCGGTGCGGAGCGCTGACCTTGGCAGGCTCAGGCGCTGGCGCCTCGCCGGCAGCGGGCAGGGTGATCCGGATCCCTTCGCCGCTGAGCTGCTGGATCAGCAGCTGCCCTCGCAGCAGGCGCGCCGGCGCCCACTCCAGACGCAGGTGCCGGGAGGAAAACTGCATCCCCTCGCCTTGCCAGCCGGCATCGCTCAGCTCCCAGCCGCGCCCCAGATGGCCACTGACCAGCTCCCCCTGCAAGGCTGGCAGGCGGGCGCGCAGTTGCTGCCAGAGCAGCTGGTTGCCCTGGGGCGTGAACAGCAGCAGGCTGGGCAACAGCAGCAACAGGCACAACAGGGCCGCCAGCCCCAGCCATAACAGTCGGGCTCGCATTCTCATAGCTCAGGCCCCATGGCGAAGTGCAGCCGGAACGGAACCTGGGTCTCGGATACCCCGAAGGCGAGATCGATGCGCAGCTGACCGACAGGCGTCATCCAGCGCACACCAAGGCCGGTACCTATTTTCCAGGGTTCGTCATAGGTGCTGGTGGCGATTCCGGTATCGACGAAGCTCGCCAGGCGCCATTTTTCGGCCACCGGCACGGCATATTCCAGACTGAGCGCCGTGGTGTACTTGCCCCCGGTCAGCAGGCCGGCGGAATCGACCGGCGACAGACTCTGATAACTGAAGCCGCGCACCGTCTGATCGCCGCCGGTAAAGAAGCGCAGTGACGGTGGTATCGTCTCCAGATCGTCGCCCCAGATGCCCCCCTGCTCCGCGCGGGCAATGAAACGATGCCCTGTCGAGGGGGCGCGCAACCACTTGCTGCGTCCCCAGACCCGGACGAATCGGCTGTCCGACCCCCAGTAGGGATCGGAGAACTCGGTGATCAGCAGCTGACGATCACCCCAATCGGGATCCAGTCCGCCACGTGTGCGCAGGCGATTCAGACTCAACCCCGGCAACAGCAACAGGCTGGTGCCCGACTCCAGGCCCTGGGTATAGTCCTCATACTCCATGCGCACGAAATAGTCCCGCTCCCAGTCACCGCGCTTGCGGGTCCGGTAATGCAGGCCGACCAGCGTCTTGGACGAATTAGTGTCCTGCAGATCCTTGGCCACATAGCCGGTTTGCAGCAGATAATAATCATTGAGAGGATCCAGGCCCGGGATGCGATAGCCGACATTGAGCTCCTGCTGGGGCGCCGACACCTTGAACTGGGCATTGAGGCGATGACCGTACTTGTTGACCCAGGGCTTTTCCCAGTTGAGCTGCACCCGGGGCCCCTCATCGGTGGACACACCGATGCCGGTCTCGACCAGATTGCTGCTCTTGGGTTTCAGTACTATGTCCACCGGCACCCGGTAATCGCGAGCATCCGCGATGCGGGGACGCACATCCACCTGCTGGAAATACTGGGTTTCGGAGAGCGACTGGCTGAGCTGGCCCAGCTGGATGGCGCGATAGGGATCGCCGGTGCGAAAGGGGATCAGCGGCGTCACCAGTCGGGCCCGCTCGGTCACCCCCTCTATTTTCACCTCGCCAAAACGGTAACGCCGGCCACTGGCGAACTCGACCTGCACGTCGGCCACGCGCTCTTCCGGATAGACCCGGACCTCGGCAATGGAAAAGTCGGCATCAAAATAGCCGCGCGCCAACGCCCGGGCCCGCAGGCGGCTCTTGATGGATTCATATTTGCCATGATCCAGCACATCCCCGGACTTGAGTCCCGGCCGCGCCAAAATACGGGCGAACTCCTCATCCTGCAGGGCATCGCCGGTGAGCTGCACCTCGAACTGGCGCACGCGCACCGGCTGACCGGCAGTGATCCTGACGCGCACCCGCTCCGGCGCCTCCGCGGACTGCTCCAGCTCAATCTCGGACGCATAATACCCCAGTGCCTGCAACGCCCGATCCGCCTTGAGCCGGATCTGCTCGCGTCGGCTTTCGACCCGATCCGGCTCTATGGCCGGCAAAGTGGACAAAAAGCGACTGACATTATCCTTGAGCGTGCCCTTGACGCCCAGTACCTGGTAACTGACCGGCTTGGCCGCCAGACCCGGGCTGAGCAGGCACAAACAGGCACACAGCAGCCAGAGTCCGCCGTGGCCCGTCCCGGCAGTGCGGGACGGGCTGTAGGATGGCGCTTGCCGGCGCCCGGCAAACAGCGACCGGACTCTCATGTAAATTAGCTTGCAATACAATGGGCTACTCCGGTTGCGGACTGGGGGCAACACCCGAAGATGGTAGCATAGCTCCAGCGCCGGCTGGAACAACGCCACCCGCAGATGCGAGATCGCCACAAACATTTTGCATCCCGGCAGCAGGCCCTTACAATCGTGGCCCACCCATTTTCCGAGGCCTGCCATGAAAGCCGCTGCCGTTCATATTCTGGTCAAGACCCGCGCCGAGTGCGAAGCATTGCAACGCAAGCTGGCCAAGGGGGCGCATTTTGGCGAGCTGGCTCGCCGTCACTCCCTGTGCCCCTCCGGCAAGCGCGGCGGCGACCTGGGCGAATTTTCTCGCGGTCAGATGGTGCGCCCCTTCGACGAGGCCGTATTCAAGGGGCCGCTGCTGCAGGTGCAGGGCCCCATCAAGACCTCATTCGGTTTTCATCTCATCAAGGTGCTCTACCGCAGCTGAGCAGGTGGCGGGCGCGGCAAGGCCTCACTGCGGATGCTTGAAGCAGCTGCGCAAATGATGCTCGATGGCGCGCAGCACATCCCGCCGGGTGATGACCCCAAGCAGTACGTCATCCTCATCCACCACCGGGTAGACCTTGGGCTTGTTCTGCTGCATCTGCTGGGCCAGCTCGATAATGCTGAGCTCCGGCGAGACCGTCAGCACGTCCCTGCGCATCAATTCGGCCACCTGGGCGATGCGTTCGCAGTAATAGGACGCCTCCAGCCCCTTGGCCAGGCAATCCTGCTCCGATAAAAACCCCAGCAGCTTCTGCTCCGAATCCACCACGGGCCCACCGGTCAAGCCACTGTTGAGCAGATGCTGAATGGCCTCGAAGATGCTCTCCTCGGGGCTGAAGATCACCGGTCGGCGATTCATGTAGTCTTTGACGAGAATGGATTCCATTGCGCCTCCTTGGCAGTGCCGCAGTTATTGCTCCAAGCATAGTTGCCCGCCAAGGCTGCGTCGCTCAAATAACAAGGCCACGCGCAGTGGCGTGGCCTTGGGTTATCACGAGTGTCGGCGAGCGCTTAGCGTGGCTGACCGCGCAGGGCCGCGATGCGTTTCTCGATGGGCGGGTGGCTCAGAAACAGCTCGCTCATGCCGTGTTTGCCATTGATGCCGAAGGCCATCATGCTGCCCTCCAGCTGGGAGTCCTGACCGCGCGCCAGCCGCTGCAGGGCCGCCACCATCTTCTCGCCCCCCACCAGGCTGGCGGCGCCGGCATCGGCCCGGTACTCGCGCTGACGGGAGAACCACATGACGATGATGGAAGCCAGCAGACCGAATACCATCTCCAGCACCATGACGATGCCCATGTAAGCCAGGCCGCCGCCAACGCTGCTCTGCTCCTCGTCATTGGAGCGGAAGACGTTGCTGATAAGGCCGGCCACGACCCGGGCCAGGAAAATGACGAAGGTATTCACCACCCCCTGGATCAGGGTCAGGGTCACCATGTCGCCGTTGGCGATGTGGCTGACTTCATGGGCCAGCACCGCTTCGGCCTCGTCGCGGCTCATGTTGTAGAGCAGGCCGGAGCTGACCGCCACCAGGGCATCATTGCGCTTGGCGCCGGTGGCAAAGGCATTCATATCCGGTGCATCGTAGATCCCCACCTCGGGCATGCCGATCCCGGCCTGGCTGGCCTGACGCTGGACCGTGCTGAGCAGCCAGTGCTCCATCTCGCTGCGTGGCTGCTCGATGATCTGCACCCCGTAGGTGCGCTTGGCGATCCACTTGGAGATCAGCAGCGAAATGATGGAGCCGCCGAAGCCAAAGATGGCGGCAAAGAACAGCAATCCGCCCATACCCTGCCGGTTGATGCCGAAAACACCGGACAACAGGTTGAGAACGATGGAAAGTACCAGTACTACCGCCAGGTTGGTCGCGAGGAACAACAAGACACGTTTCATTCAAGCTCCTTGGGGATGAACACTCTCAAGGCTCATCATATGGGCGCACCGGCAGATTTCAAGTAAGCGAGGTGAAAAATAAAGGTGTCGAAAACGTTAATTTTTCGACACCTTGCAGGCATGCGTCCGTAACGGAGCTGGGTCCGGCCACCTCAGAGCAGAGGCGAGAGATCCAGATATTGGCCCAGATCCGAATCGAAAGGGCGCGACAGGTAGGGGATTTCACCGAGGAAGGGCGCCGGCAGCAGGCTCTTGAGGGTCTCCAGATTGGCCTGGTAGTGGCTCATGTTGGGATGGATGCGGTTGATACACCAGCCGGCCAGGTTCAGCATGTCACGATGAATGGCTTCATAGGTGAGCAGCGCATGGTTCAGGCAGCCCAGGCGGGCTCCCACGACCAGGATCACCGGCAAGTTCTCGAGCCTGACCCAATCGGAAAGAAAATGACCATGTCCGATGGGAATGCGCCAGCCGCCCGCACCCTCGACGAACACCACTTCGGCTCCGGAGTCATTAAGCACCTGAAGGCGCTGGGATAGCACATCCAGCTTGATGATGCGTCCCGACTCCTCGGCGGCAATATGGGGGGCAATATGGGGCTCGAAGGCATAACCCACCTGTTGCTCGTAGTCCAGCTTGACACTGGAGGCGCGCTGCAGCTGCAACACGTCCTGGTTGAGCAACTGGCCATCCATCAGATCACAACCGGCGGCCACCGGTTTGAAGCCTGCGCTTTTAAGGCCCAGTCTGGTTGCGGCCTTCAGCAACGCCGCCGTTGATACCGTCTTGCCGACATCGGTATCGGTTCCGGTCACAAAGAAAGTTTTGGTCATCGGCACAGCACTCCATAGCAAACGTCATAGGTCACAGGCAAGCGCCCGTCGGTATCGCGGAAGCGGGCATAGCCCTGCTCCAGTCCGGCATAGCGTTGCCGTCCACCCAGACCACCGGCACGCCGGCCGCCGACCTGGTTGGCACCTATGCCCTTCAAACTTTTCAGCAGTTCCGGCAGGCCCGGGTAGTACAACCGGTGAGCAACGGAGTGCCACTGCTGCACAGTGAATCCTGCCTGTTCAACCCGCAGCCGTAATTCGGCCAGCTCGATGAAACGGTTGACGTGATCCAGCGCATCCACCTGCTGCCAGGCCTGCCGCAACTCGGTCAGGGTGCCCGCCGTCAGGGTGGAAAACACCAGCAGCCCACCCGGTTTCAACACCCGATGCAGCTCGCGAAAGGCCTGCGCCGGTCTGGCACACCACTGCAGGGCCAGGCTGGAGAAGATCAGGTCGACACTGGCATCCGCCAGCGGCAGCTGCTCGGCATCCCCGCACAGCAGCCAGGGATCCGGCAGTCGCCGGCGCGCCGCAGCCAGCATGCCCGGCGCCAGATCCAGTGCCAACAGCTGCTGACACAAGGGTCTCAGTTTTGGCAGAAAAAATCCGGTTCCACATCCCAGATCCAACGCAAGCGGATAATTTCGTTGCGGAATAGTGGCCAGCAACGCCTCGCCAACCGCCTGCTGCAACTGGGCATGCCTGTCGTATTCCCCGGCGGCCTTGCCAAAGCGCGCCGCCAGATCCTGCTTGTCGACCACCAATTGCCACTCAGGCATCACACCCCTCCAGCTGCGTCAGCAGTCGATCAACATCCTGTTCATCATGGGCCGCCGTCAGGGTCAGCCGCAGCCGCGCCGTGCCAGCCGGCACGGTGGGCGGGCGGATGGCCGTCACCCAGATGCCCTGCCCACGCAGGCGCTCGGCCAGCGCCACGGCTGCCCGGGCATCCCCTATCATCAGCGGCTGTATGGCCGTTTGCGAATCGCCAAGCGTAAGCCCCAGACGGGCGGCACCCCGACGAAAGCGGTCGATCAGCGTCTGCAGGTGCGCACGCTCGGCGTCCGCCTGCCGTACCCAGCGGATGGCCGCCAGCAGCGCCTCGGCCTGGGCGGGCGGAAAATGGGTGCTGTAGACATAGTCGCGGGCGAAATTGAGCAGGTAGTCGATGAGAGTGCGGCTGCCGGCTACCATGGCGCCGGCGCAGCCGAGCGCCTTGCCGAAGGTGGCCATCAGGATCTGCACATCGCTGCCGGCCAGGCCCTGGCTGTCCAGGGTGCCCCGTCCCTCGCGCCCGAGCACGCCCAGGCCATGGGCATCATCCAGCATCAGCCAGTTGCGGCTCTCCCGGGCCAGGCGTACCAGCTCCTCGCAGGGGGCCTGATCGCCATCCATGCTGAACACGCCCTCGCTGATGATGAGGCCCCGCTCGGGCTCCAGCTGACCGGCCAGCTGCGCCATATCGTTATGACGAAACCGGCGCAGCCTGGCCGGCGACTGCGCGCCGGCCTCCTGCAGCGAGGCGTGATTGAGCCTATCCTGCCACTGCAGGTGATGCTCATTCAGCAACGCCTTGAGTACCGCCTGATTGGCGGCAAAGCCGGTGGAAAAAAGCAGCACCGCCTCCACCCCCAGCCACTCGGCCAGCGTCGCCTCGAGTTCGGCATGCGCCTGGCTGTAGCCGGTCACCAGCGGCGAGGCGCCAGAACCGGCCCCCCAGCGCGCCAGGCCCTGCTGCCAAGCATGGATGAGCTCGGGACGCGCCGCCAGCCCCAGGTAGTCGTTGCCTGAAAAGTTGAGGTACTCGCGTCCCCGAATGCGGATATGCCGCCCCTGTCCCGACTCCAGGACCTGGCGCTGACGGCCCAGCCCTGCCGCCGCGCGCTCGGCCAGGGCGCGGCTCAGATCAAAGGGCATTGCGATCCCGGGCGCGGGTCTTGGTGGCATCGTAGAAGAGGCTGCTCTCCTCCTGCTCCTGCTCCAGCACCGCTTCCATCAATGCCTGCTCCTGCATCACATCAGGCTTTTGGCTGCGCGGCTCCGGCCGGATGCCGAGACGGGCAAACAGCTGCATATCGCTGTTTTCGCTTGGATTGGCCGTGGTCAGCAGCTTGCAGCCATAGAAGATGGAGTTGGCGCCGGCCAGGAAACAGAGCGACTGCATCTGCTCGTTCATCTTTTCGCGTCCGGCCGACAGGCGCACGTGCGACGCCGGCATCATGATGCGCGCCACCGCTATGGTACGAATGAAATCGAAGGGATCCACCTCGGCCTGCTCCTCGAGCGGCGTCCCCGGTACCTTGACCAGCATGTTGATAGGCACGCTCTCCGGCTGCGGACTCAGGTTGGCCAGCTGCGCCAGCAATCCGGCCCGATCGCGCGCCGTCTCGCCGAGGCCGACGATGCCGCCGGAGCAGACTTTCATGCCCGCCTGGCGCACATGGGCCAGGGTGTCGAGACGATCGGCGTAGCTGCGGGTAGTAATGATCTCGTTGTAATACTCGGGCGAGGTATCCAGATTATGGTTGTAGTAGTCGAGGCCCGCTTCGGCCAGCTGGCGGGCCTGATCCGCGCTCAGCATCCCCAGGGTCATGCAGGTCTCCATGCCCAGGCCCCGTACCTCCTCAATCATGCGCAGCAGATAGGGCATGTCGCGATCCCGCGGGTTGCGCCAGGCGGCGCCCATGCAGAAGCGGGACGAGCCAGCCGCCTTGGCTTCCCGGGCGCGCTGAATCACCTTCTCCACCTCCAGCAACCGCTCCGCCTCCAGCCCGGTCTGATAGCGCGCGCTCTGAGGGCAGTACTTGCAGTCCTCCGGGCAGGCCCCGGTCTTGATGGACAGCAGGGTGCTGACCTGCACCTCGTTGGCATTGAAATGTTGGCGATGGATCCTCTGCGCCTCGAACATCAGATCGTTGAACGGCAACTCATAGAGGGCGCGGACCTGGTCGACGGTCCAGTTGTGGCGAATTTCGGCGTGCATCGGGCTCTCGACGGCTCAAGTGAATGACTTGGCTAGTCTAAGCCCAGCCGATAGACTGTCAACCGCATGACAATAAAACCGCTTTACATCAGGACAGATAATGACCAATTTGCAGTTTGACCGAGACCACATCTGGCATCCCTACACCTCCCTGACCCGGCCGCTGCCCGTTTATCCGGTACGCCGCGCCGAGGGCGTCATGCTGGAGCTGGAAGATGGCCGGCAGCTGGTCGACGGCATGTCCTCCTGGTGGGCCTGCATCCATGGCTACAATGTGCCCGAGCTGAACGCCGCCGCCAAAGGCCAGCTGGAGGCCATGTCGCATGTGATGTTCGGCGGCCTGACCCATGAGCCGGCCATCAGCCTCTGCCGGCGGCTGGTCGAGCTGACGCCCCAGGGGCTGGAGCGGGTCTTTCTGGCCGACTCGGGCTCGGTGGCCGTCGAGGTCGCCTTGAAGATGGCGCTGCAGTACTGGCACAGCCAGGGCACCCCGCGCAGCCGGTTTGTGGCCCTGCGGCACGGCTACCATGGCGATACCTTCGGCGCCATGAGCGTCACCGACCCCGACGGCAGCATGCACAGCCTCTACAAGGGCTTTCTGGCCGAGCACTATTTCGTGCCGGCGCCGCAGGCAAGCTTTGGCGGAAGCTGGGATGCCGACGAGATGGCGCCGCTTGAGCAGCTGCTGGCGGCAAAGCATCAGGAGATCGCCGCCCTGATCCTGGAGCCCATCGTCCAGGGTGCCGGCGGCATGCGTTTCTACCATCCCGAATACCTGCGCCAGGCCAGAGCACTGTGCGATCGCTATCAGGTGCTGCTCATCGCCGACGAAATCGCCACCGGCTTCGGCCGCACCGGCCGGCTGTTTGCCTGCGACTGGGCAGGGATCAGCCCGGATATCCTCTGTCTCGGCAAGGCCCTCACCGGCGGCTACATGACGCTCTCCGCCACCCTGACCAGTGACAAGGTGGCGCGCGGCATCTGCGAAGGCCAGGCCGGCGTGCTGATGCACGGCCCCACCTTCATGGGCAATCCCCTCGCCTGCGCGGTGGCGACGGCAGCCATCGATCTGCTGCTGGCCTGCCCCTGGCAGGCACGGGTGGCGGCCATCGAGTCCCAGCTCGAGAGCGAACTGGCCGCTTACCGCCACCACCCGGCGGTGGCCGAGGTACGGGTGCTGGGGGCCATCGGGGTGGTGGAAACCCGCCAGCCGGTGGACATGGCGCGCCTGCAGGCCTGTTTCGTCGAGCAGGGCGTCTGGATCCGCCCCTTCGGCCGCCTCATCTACCTGATGCCACCCTATGTCATCGAGCCTGCGCAGCTGAGCCGCCTGACCGCGGCCATAGGCGCGGCACTCGACGAGCTGCGATGACGGGAAACTGAGCGGCCATCCGCACCCGTTTGCCGCTCAGCGTGTCGAGAGCCGACCATGCTTTTTCAGAACGCGCCCTGGCAGTAAGCTCGAGATAGCACTTCATCTCGCCGGCCCGGCTGTTTAGACTGTGGGTATTGCTGCCCTCACCGAGTCTTCATCTCCCCCATGCGCGTGTCCATAGCCGGCAAGATCTGCTTCATCCTGCTCATCCTCTTTTCGCTGGTGCTCATCAGCACCACCCTCTACCAGGCAACGCGCGACCGGCAGCTGCTGCTGACGATGAGCGAGGAGCAGGTGGACTACCAGATCCAGTCCTATTTTGATGGCCTCAACATCATGATGCTGACCGGAACCATGAGCCAGCATGAGACCCTGCGCAGCAAGATGACCGCCCACCCACATGTTCTGGACGCCCGGGTGCTGCGGGGGGAGTCGGTCGCACGCCAATATGGCCCCGGCCCGGAGACCCGCCCGCCGCTGGATGCCCGCGATCACCAGGCCCTGGCCGGCGTGGGCAGCAGCGAAGTGATCCAGGAGAACGGCAACACCCGCCTCATAGTCGTGCGCCCCTTCACCGCCAGCCGCGACTTTCGCGGCACCGACTGCCTGGGCTGTCATCAAGCCCGGGAGGGCGAGGTGCTGGGCGCCGTCAGGATTGAATTCTCCCTCGACAGTCAGCTGGATAAGGTGGAGCAGCACATCCTTACCTCGGCGCTCATCCTGAGCCTCATCTTCGGCGCCGGCCTGCTGCTGGCACTGGCCATCATCCACAGGCGCATCGTCACCCCCCTCAAGCGCATCAGCCTGGCCATGGAGCGGGCCACCGATCTGCAGGACCATAACCAGCGTCTGCCGGTGGAGCAAAACGATGAAATCGGCCGCCTGAACGACAACTTCAATCAACTGATGGAGAGCCTCAAGGCTCGCCAGCGCCGCCGCCCCTAGCCGCCGGCCATTCTTTTCTTGAGTCCTGACCCCACATGGGTAAGATGTTGCGATCGGAAAAGTCCGGGCCAGGCGTGCCCGGCAATACAACAAGTTGGAGAACAAGAACAGATGACGCATGCCTCCGTAGCCGCGGTGCTCAAGGGCCAGCACGCCCTGGGCAGCAGCCTGACCATAAAGGGCTGGATCCGCACCCGCCGTGATTCCAAGGCCGGGATCTCCTTCCTGGCTGTCCACGATGGCTCCTGTTTCGACCCGATCCAGGCGGTGGTGCCCAATACGCTGCCCAACTACGCGGACGAGGTTTTGCATCTGACCACCGCCTGCTCGGTGGAAGTCAGCGGCACCGTGGTGCAATCCCAGGGCACCGGTCAGGCCTTCGAACTGCAGGCCACCGAGGTCAAGGTGGTGGGGTGGGTCGAAGATCCGGATACCTATCCCATGGCAGCCAAGCGTCACAGCATCGAATACCTGCGCGAACAGGCCCACCTGCGCTCGCGCACCAACATCATGGGCGCCGTGACCCGGGTACGTAACTGCCTGGCCCAGGCCATCCACCGCTTCTTCCATGAGCAGGGGTTCATGTGGATTGCTACCCCGCTCATCACCGCCTCCGACTGCGAAGGGGCCGGCGAGATGTTCCGCGTCTCGACCCTGGATCTGGAAAACCTGCCACGCACCGATGATGGCCGCGTCGATTTCAACGAGGACTTCTTTGGCAAGGAGGCCTTTCTCACCGTCTCCGGCCAGCTGAACGTTGAAACCTATGCCTGTGCCCTCTCCAAGGTGTACACCTTCGGGCCGACCT